>JALTMZ010000134.1 GCA_027001105.1 Thermococcus sp. | reverse complement strand
CATTTGTTTCTTCTCCTTGCGATTTCCCAAAGGGCGTATGCCGCTATTCCCACATCTTCAGGCCTTTCATAAACCGGAATGCCTTCCTTCTCAAGGAGCTCTTTAGCTGGCTCGCTGACATAGCCAGCCATGAATAACGCCAAAACAGGCTTTCCATTGTTAACTTCCTTCACAGCTCTTATGACGCCTTCAGCATGCTCTGTTGGAGTCATTCCAGCGAATGTTGGCACGACACAAATTGCAATGAGCATATCAACGTTCTTATCCTCTAAAAGTAGCTTGGCAGTCTTGTAGTACTCTTCTCCCCTTGCGCTTGCTATCATATCCACGGGATTCTTAACGGCAGCCATTGGAGGTAAGAACTCCCTAAGTTTCCGCATTGTTTCCTCTTCAAGGTTTGCCAATTTGAGTCCGTGTTTGTCAATTTCATCGGCCGTTAATACTCCAGGACCACCAGCGTTTGTCATAATTGCAACTCTGTTGCCCTTCGGAAGAGGCTGGGTAAATGCTCTCGCCATGCTGAGCATCTCATCAATCGTATTTGCAACCAAAATGCCGGTCTGCTTAAATGCCGCCTCATAGATCTTATAGCTTCCAGCTAATGAACCTGTATGACTTGAAGCGGCCCTTGCTCCGCTTTCGCTCTTTCCAGCCTTGAGGACAATGACAGGCTTTTTCTTGGTGACTTTTTTAGCGGCTTCCATGAACTTTCTTCCATCCTTAACGCCTTCAATGTACAGCGCGATTGCCTTGCTCTCTTCATCATCTGCTAAGTACTCCATGAGCTCTGAAAAATCAACATCAGCCATGTTTCCAATGCTTATGAACTTAGAAAAACCAATTCCTTCCTTGACAGTTTTATAAACAATTCCAGCTCCAAGAGCGCCGCTTTGAGAAACAAATGCTATGTCGCCCCTCTTTGCATCCATGATGAATGTTGCGTTCATATCGTTGTGGGTGTTCATTATTCCGACACAGTTTGGACCGATAATCCTCATGCCGTATTTGTGAGCAATTTCAACGAGTTCTTTTTCTTCCCTCTTCCCTTCTTCTCCAGTTTCTCCAAATCCAGCTGTGATGAGAACAATCCCCTTCACTCCTTTTTCACCACAGTCAATTACTGTCTGCTTGACAAAGCGCTTTGGAACAATGATTACTGCCAAATCTACTTCGTCTGGAATGTCTTTGACATTCTTGTAAGCTTTAACTCCTTGGACAACTTCATCTTTTACGTTTACTGGGTAAACTTTGCCATCTTTGTATTTCTTGAGATTTTTAAAAACTTCATAGCCGAGCTTTAAAGGATCATTAGAAGCACCAATTACAGCTATTGCCTTAGGTTTGAAGAAATAATCGAACGTCATTTTTACAATCACCGAATTTTACATCGGTAAAAGTCTATATAAGCTTTCCGAAAAGGGACAGTTAGACGTTTTTGAGCATAAATAAAGGAAAATAGTCGTCAATGGGATAAAAGCAGCACCAATGTCCAAATATATGTAAAGTCCTAACTACGAACCTTTTATTACAACAAAATCCTCAAATTTAACATTTCAATCTTGAGTTCAGCATGGATGGGTAGCAACCTCTTCGAAACATTTAAGTAATCTTTTGTTATTATTCCAAATGTAGCTTCTGGAGGTGGTAAAGATGGTGAAGATAAGGTTTTTAGGGCATGCGGCATTTGAGATCGAAGGAAGCAAGAGAATTCTCATTGATCCATTCTTAACAGGAAATCCTGCTGCAGCAGTAAAACCCGAAGATTTTGACAAAGTCGATTTAATCTTAGTCACACATATGCATGGTGACCACGTTGGCGATGCTGTAAAAATCGCACAGAAGACTGGGGCAAAGATTGTGGCAATGTACGACATAGCAAATTACCTTGTTGAGAGGAACAAAGGCATAACAACTATTGGGATGAACTACGGTCCAACTGAAATAGAGGGAGTTAAGATCGTCCAGGTCCCAGCCTGGCATTCAAGCGGAGCAGATGAAGGCTTCATGGTGGGCAATGCATGTGGATTCATAATTGACATTGACGGCGTAACAATTTACCACGCTGGAGATACCTACGTCTTTAAGGACATGGAGCTGTTTGCTGAGCTTTATGGAATTGATGTCGCTTTGCTTCCAATCGGAGGACACTTTACAATGGGACCAAAAGAGGCGGCAAAGGCTGTTGAGCTGCTGAAGCCGAAATACGTTGTTCCGATGCACTACAACACCTGGCCGCCGATTGCTCAGGATCCAGAAGAATTTAAGAAGCTTGTTGGAGACAAAGCGGAGGTCATAATCCTCAAGCCTGGAGAAACCTTTGAGCTTTGAAAAACCTTTTAAACTCTTTTCTTTTAGCTTTATTCTGGTGGTAAGATTGAAGAATAAAGTCTGGATTTCACTTTCACTGCTCATATTGCTGGCAGTGTCCTTGGTAAGCTTCACTCTTCTTCCTGTGAATGCACAGGAAAACAAGCAGCAGTACGATTTAATAATCGTTAGGAATGATGATTTAATTGACTACATTGTTGCTCTTCCCTATTCTAAGCTTATAAATGCTCCTATCTTACCTGTAGATCCCCAAATGCTTGATGATAAAACAAAAGCCCAGCTTTATTCCTATGCACAGCTTGGGTGGAGAAAGATACTTATAGTGGGCAACTCGAATGCTATAAGCAAAGAGGTTGAGGATGAACTTCTCTCCCTTGGTTTTAGTGTTACAAGGATTGGGGGGGCTGTAAGAACGGAAACAGCAGAAAAGTTAGCAGTTGCTTTTTATCCAGAGGGAAGCAACACCGTTGTCTTGGCAAGTGCAATGGATTATGGATCTGCACTGGCTGCTGCAAAGTTCGCAATGGAGTATCAGCTTCCTCTGCTTTTAACTTTGGAGAACGATTTATCAGAGTTTACCATTATCGGGCTGAAGAAGCTCCATCCAAGATTAGTTATTATGGTCGGCACTGGATTAAACGAAACAATTGAAAAAAGGCTGCAAGAGATGGGTTACGAAACCTACTGGCTTGGGCACCAGATTGGACCTCCTCCAGTCTCAAAACCCGAAAAAGAATCTCCAATCCCCTGGGTTGTCATTGGTGCTGTGCTGTCTCTCGCAATTGCAGTTCCGATAATCCTTTATTGGGCAAAGAAGAAGTGGGCAGCAAACAGAGTTCCAATTGAAGTTTTAACTGAAAAAGAGAGGATAGTTGTTAAGGCAATACTTGAAAAAGGTGGAAAGGTCAAACAAGAGGATTTGCCAGAGCTGACTGGATATTCAAGACCTACAGTAAGCAGAATAGTCCAGGAGCTTGAGAAGAAGCAGCTTGTAACGAGGGAAAAAATCGGAAAAACATTCATAGTAAAGCTGATAAAGGAAATAAACCTCAAAGAATAGGTCGGATAAGCCCTCCGCTCATCACAGCTCAGGGTCCTGGCTGTCTCCTCATCCCCTTGAAATTTCTGTTTTTCCCTAATAAAAATTAAGAGAAAGGCTCACTTTCTGAAGAGATGGCCGTGTGCCCTGTTTATGTGCTTGATATAATCCTTGCTTCTCTTAAAAACCATCCCACACCTTGGGCATCTGAAAAATATCTCACCGTCTCTGTCCCTGACCTTTATTGCCTTCAACACCGCCATCTCTCCACCCCCCGTGCTTTGATTTTTAAGCTTGATTTTTAAGCTTTACTAACAAACTTTGCGCAAGCAAATTTATCATGGCAATGTATCAAACTGAGAGTAGGAAATACTACAAAAGATGTATTAGGATGGAAGTGTACTTTAAATGTGGTGGAGTATATGCCTAGGTCAGTTTATCAAGATTTGGAGAAGTTTAGGGAGAGAGTTGAAGAGAGGACAAAGATACTTGAAACACTGTTGGAGCAAGATACAAAGCAACTTCAAGAAGATATGTATAAGCATCTTAGAGTAGATGAACCTGATTTACATTTCTATTTAGAAGTTGTTGAACAGACTAAATGTACTTCTTCGCAAAGGATTGTTAAACTTCTTGAAGATAGATGTTTTCTGAATGTTCTTTATGCTACTTTGATTTCATGGGGAATGCACAACTTCCGCTTTCAAAACAAGGGACCTAAGCTCAAGCCATTTGAAGAGTTTGCTAGTAATCTACGGAATTCGCAGGTTTCAGAGTGCCTTAAAGCCCTTGCTGGTCATCCAATAGATGAGTTTTCAGAGGTTAAAAATAACGTTAAAAAGCTCTATAACTATCTTGACCCAGTGAGGAGTAAAACAAAGATTGTTGGGCGCTCTAAGCTCTTGCACTTTCTCTTTCCAAACCTTGTAATGCCGATAGACTTAAAACAC
>JALTMZ010000133.1:9798-15414 GCA_027001105.1 Thermococcus sp. | reverse complement strand
AGGAGGGCATGGATCCAAAGGACTATGAGTGGTATCTTGACCTCAGGAAGTATGGAAGTGTTCCGCACAGCGGCTTTGGGCTTGGAGTTGAGAGAGTAGTTGCATGGATTCTCAATCTTGACCACGTCAGATGGGCGACCCTGTTCCCAAGAACTCCAACAAGGCTCTATCCGTGAGCTTTCTCTCTTCCTTTTAACTACCGCAATCTTTATAAACACCTTTCTGGTGATTAGTTCCCGAGGGCCCGTAGCCTAGCAGGATAGGGCGCCGGCCTTCTAAGCCGGAGGTCGCGGGTTCGAATCCCGCCGGGCCCGCCAGCAAACTTTCTGATGAAAAGTTTGACTAAAATTTGTTTATCCCTCTTCAAGTGCTTTTCTTTGATTTCTCACACCCTTCTTTACTCTTTCTGATTATTGGGAGCTTCGCTTTCATCGGCCTACTGCTCAGCTCTTTGGTCAAACTCCACTCTCAGCAAAGTTTGCTATGCAGCACATTTTTAATCCCCCAACACATAACAACCTCTAAGGTGAGATTTTATGCGGTTGCTTAAATTCATGCTTTCAGCCATTATAATAGCACTCGTATTTGTAAGCGGATGCATTCAAATTGAGACAATTACTCAAACAGAAAAAGCAACTTCTGAAACTCTCTCTACCCCTGTTTCATCAGTTGCCTCCTCAACTCAAACAACTTCTTCAACGGCAGTATTGTCACATTTTAATACAACCCCATCATGTTCAGACCCTCTCTGGAGATACATCCTCGAAAGGGCAATTCCGTGTGCTTTGAGTAAAGAGGAGCTTGCTAAAATAAAGCCCTTAGCTGAGCAGCTTAAAGGTGACAGCTTACAGCAAAGTGTCTGGAACATCTTAAAGTGGGAGAAGGAGCATATCCAATATGACTGGGAAAAAGCATCTCTGCCAGCTCCAGAAATTGAAATGTACAGCAACGGAAGTTTTAAGGTCGTAAGGGGGAAGAACAACACAGTACAAACTCCATATGAAACAATAATGAAGGGAAAAGGTATCTGCACTGACTATGCAATCCTCACAGCTGGACTGCTTTTGGACATGAACTACTCCCCCGTTTACATTTTCAGCATTAACTTCACGAATAGTGATATCGGGCATGCGGTAGCGGTAATAGAAATTGACGGATGGTATTTTGTCTTAGATCAGCATCCCCCCGCCATGGATTTGGGGGCATATTACCGGTACTGGAAGGAGAAAGGAAAAACAATCTCAAATGCAACAATTTACGAAATCAAGCTTGTAAATGGCAGTGCTGAAGTAGAGAACTTGGGAATTGTTTCTGGGATAGAGTTTCTAAAGCAAGATTACAAGTTCACCAATGCAGATGCACAGGCAATTTCTGGGAGCTTGTCTTCAATAATTTTGAAAAACTTTCCAAACTTAAGGCTTGATGGGAAACTTCAGCAGCTTTCCCAAGGCACATTGCCAGAGGGATATTCTGAGGGGAAAGTCTGGACATTCAGATTTGAAAAGTTTGTTGAATATTACAATCCTCTGTTCCATGAACAGCTGATCGAGTATCTTTACAATAGTATAGTTTCGGATCCAGAAATTAGAGCTGATTTGGAACAGTATTCAGCGTTTTGGATTGAGATAAGAGAAGAGGGGGAGAACCTTAAAATAATTCTTGATATTGTCAAGTCTTGACAAATCTCAGTATCTCTTTCTTGAGTCTCTCCTCTTTTCTCTGTCTATGCTTTCTTGAAGCTTTGATTTCTTTATGCTAACTTTTGCAACGCTCTCAATGTATCTTAACCTCCTGTACTCCCCCGGCATGATGAAAGTTATTGCTTTTCCTTTTTTGCCTGCTCGTCCCGTTCTTCCAATCCTGTGGATATACATTTCAGCGTTTTGTGGCAAAGAATAGTTTACAATGTGGGTGATGTCTTGGACGTCTATTCCTCTTGCAGCAACATCTGTGGCAACTAAGATGTTTATTTTTCGCCTTTTAAAGCGCATCAAGGTTCTTTCTCTGCTTCTTTGACTCATATCTCCGTTTAAGGCTTCAGCGTTATATCCCATACGTGCAAGCTTTTCTGCCAGTATCCTAGTCTCCCTCTTCGTTTGGCAGAAGATTATCCCGTAGAATTCACTGTTTAGTATTCTTTTCAACACCACTATCTTTCTTATTGGTACGACTTCAATATACTCCTGCTCCACAAGCTCTGGAACTGGCTCGTCGCTACTTGTTCTTATCAGTTCATATTTCTTCATGTATCGTTTTGCTAACTTCAAAACTTCACGGGGCATCGTTGCTGAAAACATAAAGACACGCTTATTTCTTGGTGTTTCTTTGAATATTGCTCTTATATCGTCTATGAAACCCATATCGAGCATTCTGTCAGCTTCATCTAAGATGAAGTATTGAATTCCATCAAGCCTTAACGTGCCCCTTCTGATGTGGTCGAGAACTCTTCCTGGAGTTCCAACCACTATGTGGGCTCCTTTTCTAAGGTATCTTATCTGGGGGCCTATTGGCTGTCCTCCATACACCGAGAGAACTTTTATCTTCTTTTTGCCTCTGAGCGACTTTATCTCGTCAGCTACTTGAAGGGCAAGCTCTCTGGTTGGTGTTAAAATTATTGCTTGGATTTCCCTTTCATACTCGTTGATAACATCTACAAGCGGTAATGCGAATGATGCTGTTTTTCCAGTTCCTGTCTGTGATTGTCCAACTATATCTGCATCTCCTCTTAAGAACAGAGGAATAACTTCCCTCTGAATGTCTGTAGGTTCTGAGAACCCTTTTCTTCTGACTGCTCCCAGTGTATTTTCTGAGAGTCCTAATTTTTCAAAACTCATTTTCTTGTCTCCGAAAAGCACTCCAGAAGAAGTGCAGCTTGTTGGCGGGCCGGGGGGGATTTGAACCCCCGACCTGCGGATTAAGAGTCCGCCGCTCTAACCAGGCTAAGCTACCGGCCCGCGTCCAAAATCATTGGGAGTTGAGAGTTTTATAAATTTTTCGGTAATAGGAAACAGAAAACTTTATAAGCTGATTTTAACCGAAATATTTTGGCTTGAGCGGGGGTTGCCGAGCCTGGTCAAAGGCGCGGGATTGAGGGTCCCGTCCCGCAGGGGTTCCGGGGTTCAAATCCCCGCCCCCGCACCACAACAAACTCTTCTGAGCAAACTTCTCAAAAATAGCCTTTTGGTAATAAATCAAACCGTCTGCAATTCTGGATACTTAGTTAAGCTCAATTAAACCAGAAAGGAAAATTAAAGCGAGAATAAAACTCATCTCGTAATCTTAACTTCCTTCATCAGCTCTAAAGGCTCTGGGTGCTTTTCAAAGTACTCTCTGACTGGCTTGAGGAGTTCTATCAAATACTCAGCAACAGCATTCTTTAAGTCGAGTGGGTGCAGCTTTCCTTCAGCAAAGTCCTTCTTGAGCTCTTCAAACGTTGTGTAAGTTACATCACCACCGAACTTAGCTGGTCTGTGAATGGTAAATTCGGTTGGCTCCTCGCGGAAGATTATATGCTCTGCCCAATCAAGGACTGGATTATATCTGACTTCTCTTGCAGGACAGAATGCCTTTCTAAGCTTTTGCCTGATCTCTTCGGGACTGTCGTGTATGAAAACAGCGGAGTATGGCTTTGACTTGCTCATCTTCATTGCTGCCTTAATCTCCTTGAATTCTTCTTCGCTCTCAATTGGCCACTTCGGAGGCTCTTGTAATCCGAGCAGGAGGTGGTGATGAACGGCAACGGGCTTGTATTTCTTGCCTTCCCAGATGAGCGGGTGGTATTTCAGCTTTTCAGCGACTTCTATTGCAATGACATGAGCCTTTCTCTGATCCATTCCAGCGTGTGCAATGTTAACTCCCTGGTAAAATATGTCAGCAACCTGCATCATCGGGTAGATCAGCTTTGCAAAGTCTATTGCCTCACCCATTTGCCTGCCCATGATTGTGATGGAGCGCATAACCCTGCTTAAAGTAACGTTCTTTGAAATGTCAATGACGGTCTGCCAGTAGTCACCTTTTTCAAGGATTTCACTCGCTAAGACGAACTCCACCTTATCTGGATCTCCACCCATAACTTTGATACTCTGCTTCATTCCTTCTTTAAAGTAAGTTAAAGCTACTTTTTGAATCGTCTCGAGGTCTCCGCCAAGCTTGTCGTTAATCCAGCTGTGCCAGTCTGCTAAGAATATCCGTGTTTTTATACCGGCTTTCTGGAAGTCAGCAATCTTCGCACCTGCCATCAATCCAGTGCCGAGATGAATGTAACCGCTTATTTCAAATCCGATATAATGCTGAAGAGGAACTCCCATTTCCAAGAGTTGCCTCAGATTTTCTACGGTCAGTACTTCCTCAGTTGGCTTTCTTGTTATTAGTTCAATCTTTTTCTCTATGTCCATTTGCACCACCTAAGCCAAAAATGGTTTTATCCTTTAAGGCATTTACGCATTGGGGTGTCTCATACAATTTAAACAACTACAGATGTACGATGCTGTCTCTCAATGCTGATTATCTAAACATTTACCAATATAAATTCGGGCTCCTTGGTACACATTGTTACCTAATGGAGATTCAATAAGATTTATAACTCCCTTATACGTTAAACATTTTTGGTGAACGCCATGAAGAAGCTTGCAGTACTGTTGTCAGTTTTTGTTCTGTTTGGGCTGTTTGGAGTCGCTTTTGCCAGTGCAGCAACAGTTGCTGTGGATTTGGCACACGGTGAAAACGACAAGTACCTTGCAGGAGATGTTATTGACAGGGATACAAATGAAACTTTGGCACATGGGATTGTAAAGACAATTACAGATGTGAAGTGGGCATACTTTGGTGATCCTGCTGCTGCCGATACACTGGGAATCCCACACCTTGGCGATAAAATTACCGCCGATGCCCTCAAGGGCGTTGACATGCTTATTATCGGTCAGCCCTCAAGTCCATTTGAGCCAGATGAAATACAAGCAATTGCAGAGTGGTTCAAGCAGGGTGGCAAAGTCCTCTGGATTGCTGGTGACAGCGACTACGGAAGCGGTGTGCAGGTTCAGGAAACAGTCAATGCTCTTCTTGACCAGCTTGGAATTGGTCACCTCAGGTTAGACCTCTGTTCTGTTGAGGATCCAGTAAGCAACGCTGGAGCAGGATACAGAGTTGTTGGAATTGTGAACCCCGATCCGAACACACCAGATGCAAGCATGATCACCGAGGGCTTTAAGCATGGAGGAAAAGTCCTCTACCATGGACCAGGTGTCGTTGCTTATGTTGATGACAATGGAAACTGGAAGAAGCTTGTTGACGGAAGCATTCCAGAGAATGTCTACAGAATCGTTAAAACTTCAAAAGACGGTACAATTGTTGAAAACAATGATCCCCCAGCAAATGCTTACATGGCTGGTGACACTGGTGTATTCACACTCTTGGCAGTTGAGTTCGTTAAGCTTGACAATGGAAAGCAGAGCTTGCTCATTGTTAGCGGTGAATCACCATACGGCGACTACGAGCCAACATGGGCACCAAAGTACCACGGAGTTCCACTTGACGGACCAACATTTGTCACAAACTTCATCCACTGGGCACTTAAAGAAGCAAGCAACGTAGCGGAGAAGCAGACAGAGGCAACAACAG
>JALTMZ010000133.1:520-9788 GCA_027001105.1 Thermococcus sp. | reverse complement strand
ACTTCAGCTCCAGCCACAACCAGCAAGACATGCGGTCCAGCAGTCCTTGTTGGATTAGCATTGATCCCACTCCTCCTGAGAAAAAGAAAGTGAATATTTCTCTCTTTAAATCTTTAATTTTTGACATTTTTTTGTGGCAAAAATTTAAAGAAGCTTTTGTAAAACTCCCTCAGAGGTGAGCCAAAATGAAAAAAGGCATTGCCCTTTCCCTTGTGCTGCTGTTTCTCATTAGTATAGTATCCGGATGTATTGGTGGTGGAGAACAAAGCACTACTGCAACAAGCACATCAAAACCCAGTGGGGGAATAACCCTAATCGTTCTGACAAGACATGACACAACAATTCAAATGCTGGCAAAAGAGGCTTTTCTGAAAAGCGACATTGCAAAGAAGTACAACATCGTGAACATTAAGTTTATTAAGGCTCCCGATTCGCAGTGGCCTGCATTGATTAAGAGGGGCGCTGACATAGGATGGGGAGGAGGACCAACACTGTTTGATGATCTCTTTAAGCAGGGCTATTTGGCTCCGATTACAGATGAGAAGGTTCTTGGTCTTCTTGGGACACAGATAAAAGAAGACATTGCTGGAATGCCAATGGTAAGGAAAGGAAATGACGGAAAGGTTTACTGGATTGCAGCTGCGCTTTCGTCATTCGGTTTCACCGTGAACAAGGATGTCCTGAAGAGATGGAACCTTCCAATGCCCGAAAAGTGGGAGGATATAGCAAGTGAGACTTTTGCATTAGATCCACCACAAGTTGGTATCGCAGATCCAACAAGAAGTACATCAAACACAAGAATTTACCAGATCATACTTCAAGCTTTTGGCTGGGATGAGGGATGGAAGGTTCTTACAATCATAGCTGCAAACTCAAAGATTTATGACGCAAGTGATGCTGTTAGAGAGGCAGTTATAGCTGGTGACATAGCTGTTGGAAACACAATTGACTTCTATGGATATACTGCGATGAAGCTTAACCCTGCATGTATCTATATCATACCCAAAGGAGAGAGCATAATCAATGGTGACCCCATTGCTTTGCTTAAGAACTCCCAGCATCCAGAGGCTGCACAGGCTTTCATCTACTGGGTGCTCACAGAAGGACAGAAGATTTGGCTCAATGAAGATGTCAACAGGCTTCCAGTAAACCCTGCAGTCTTCGATACCCCTGAAGGACAGAAGAGACCAGATTTAAAGAAGGCTTACGAATTGGCTCTTCAGACCCAAGGTATTCAGTTTGACGATGCAAGGGCATTGGCAACAGTATATGCAATGCAGTTCTATTTCAAAGCGACACTCGTTGATGCAAACCAAGAGCTCCACAGGGCATGGGTTGCCCTCGTCCAGGCATACAAGCAGGGTAAGATAAGTAAAGACAAGTATGAACAGCTTAAAGCACAGCTTTTAGCTCCGATACAGTTCAAAGACCCGGATACAGGAAAAATGGTTACCTTTACTGAAGACTATGCAAAGAAAATAAATGAAAGACTTATAAAGGATCCCGGGTTTAAAGACACACTCATGCAGGAGTGGAGAGATGCCGCAAGGGCTAAGTATAACAAAGTATTATCGGAGGTGCAAGGATGAAGGTAAGCAAGTGGAGTGAAAAGCTTTTTGGAACACCGCTTTTTGAACCTCTCGTTTCCTTTTCCTACCTTTTCCCCCTACTGTATATAGTCGTGTTTTTAATAATACCTGTTTTGGCTATGCTTGCAATAGCATTTAGCCATGAGGGGCACTTCTCCCTCTACTGGTTTAAGAGCATATTAACCTCAAGTTATTATGTACAATTCCCGCCCCAAGGAGACTTTGCAATAAAAACAGTTACTGCGACTGGAGAGACCGTGTATTTAATCAGGGGAATAGATTTTGGAGTTGTCATTAATTCACTTGTAGTTGCCGCCCTTGTGACGCTTTTAGCTTCTCTGATGGGAACGATCTTCGCCTTTATAATGGCGAGATATGAGTTTAAAGGGAAAAATTTCTTTAGAATTGCCCTGTTTATTCCCCTGCTGGTTACCCCATTCGTCAATGCATATGTCATTAAGAAGATGTTCCTTGATACGGGTTTAATCAACTACATTTTCTATGAACTGCTTCACATCCTGCCGTTTAGGATTAAAATCGATGGTTTGGCAGGTGTTGTTTTGGCCCAAGCAATGACATATTACCCAATAGTGTATCTCAACGCATATGCAAGCTTTATCAACATTGACCCCACATTAGAGGAGCAAGCAGAGAATCTCGGAAGCAAAGGATTCCATCTATTTAGAACAGTAACATTTCCATTAGCTCTGCCGGGTATAGCGGCTGGTGCAACGCTTGTATTCATTTTCAGCCTTGAAGATTTGGCAGCACCAATTGTCTTTCAAGGTGATCCCTTGGCTAAGAAGCTGATGTCTTATCAAATCTTCAGCAAATTCCTCTATGGTCTGGGTGAAAGGAGCCCTGAAATTGCGGCATTGTCAATTATAATGCTCACTTTAGCTGTGCTTGCATTCCTTGGGATCAGGAAGTATGTCAGCTTGAGACAGTATGCTATGCTCAGTAAAGGTGGGAGATGGAAGCCGAGAGTCAGCAAACCAAAACCATGGCAGGCTGCGATAATTTATGTGGTTTTACTCCCCCTGTTGCTCCTAACAATATTCCCACAAATTGGTGTTGTCCTGTTGGCATTCTCCAAGCAGTGGAGCGTCACTGTAATGCCCCAAGGGTTTACAACGGAATACGTCAAGCAGATGCTCTTCAACCCCGATGTCAGGAGATACATCATAAACAGCCTTATGTATTCAGCTGCTGCTGTCGTGCTTATCGTGCTCCTCTCTGTAACATCATCATATGCAACCAGCAGGTTCAAGGGAGTCCTAACCCCAGTGCTTGAAAGCTTAGTCATAATCCCAATAGCCGTTCCGGGTATAGTTGTGGCAATGGGCTACTTCTACTTCTTCTCACAAGTGTTCCCCAACACTCCACTGGATCCAACGAACATCTTCAGCTTCAACCCGGCCTTCGTGCTCATACTGGCATATTCAATAAGAAGGCTGCCGTTCTCAGCCCGTTCTGTATATGCAGGACTTCAGCAGGTTCATGTTTCCCTTGAAGAAGCTTCAATGAACCTTGGAGCGAGCAGATGGAAAACGGTAACAGGTATTTTGCTGCCCCTGATATCACTTAACGTCTTTGGCGGTGCAATGCTTAGCTTCGTTTACTCAATGAGCGAAACAAGCGTTGGTATTACACTGGGTTCACTCAACATGCAGTATGCACCGATTACGGCGTTCATGAAGGACATCATGATGTCAGCTGCCGGAAGTGCCCAGCTTGCTGCGGCATTGGGTGTGCTGTTGATTACAGTCCAGATACTATCAATTGTGTTGGTTAACATAATCACCAAGCAGAGGTATGCATTCATAGGACTGACATGAGGTGAGAAAGTTGGTTGAAGTCAAACTTGAGAATATTGTTAAGACCTTCGGAGAAACTGTGGCATTGAAGGGAATAGATCTTCACATAAAGCATGGTGAGCTCTTTACTCTACTTGGTCCAAGTGGATGTGGAAAATCCACAACGCTGAGAATAATTGCAGGTCTCGACTTTCCAGACAAGGGAAGGATATTCTTTGATGACCAAGAGGTTACATACCTAAGCTCAAGCGAAAGGGGAGCAGTTTTAGTGTTCCAGAACTATGCTCTCTGGCCCCATATGACAGTTTATGACAATATTGCCTATGGTCTCAAGATCAAGAAGCTTCCAAAGGATGAAATCGAGAAAAAAGTCAGATGGGCACTTCAACTGGTGAAACTTGAGGGCTTTGAGGATAGATATCCCACCCAGCTCAGTGGTGGTCAGCAGCAGAGAGTTGCAATAGCGAGAGCCATAGTGGTTGAACCCAAATTGCTCCTCCTCGATGAACCTCTTTCAAACCTTGATGCAAAGCTCAGGCTTGAAATGCGTTCGGAAATCAGAAGAATTCAGCGTGAGCTGGGAATAACGGTGCTTTACGTCACACACGACCAAGAGGAGGCAATGGCAATAAGCGATAGAATAGCTGTCATGAACGTAGGAACTGTTGAGCAGGTGGGAACGCCGAGGGAAATCTATGAGAAGCCAAAGACTGAATTTGTTGCATCATTTATGGGTAAGACAAACGTAATTCCAGCAAAAGTTGTTGAGAGAGAAGGAGACAAGGTTACAGTGGAATTTGAGCACTTTAGACTTGAAGGACTAACATACACTGATAAGAGCGACAAAGTTGTCATTGTTATCAGACCAGAGCGTATCAGCCTGCATCCAATTGAAAACGCAGTGAAGCTTGAAGGCAAGGTTGATCTCATTGAATACTATGGATTCTTCATTGAGGTCGTTGGAATGTTTGGAGAGACCAGAATCATAGCAAGAACAATAAGTGACAAAGATGTAATGAGCTTAAAGCCTCAAGGTCCGGTTACCTTCTACATAAACAGGGACGATATTCTTGTTTTACCAAAACAGCTTTAACTTTCTTTTCTTAACTTCCTTCTTGGTGGGAGTATGGAAATTTTGGATTTATTTGAAGAAGGGAAGGTATATGAGGTTTTGCTGGTAACGAAGTCCAATGTTACCCCAATAGGGATTGTCCGAAGGGGAAATAACATGTATTTCAAGCTTTTTTGGGGAAAAAGTTTTCGGGAAATCAAGGAGCATCCTTTTGGAGTTATCCAAATTACCCAAGACGTGGAGCTTCTGATAAAAGCTGCGCTGAACATTCCAATTGATGCAGAGTTTGAAAACACAAAGGTAATATCATTGAAAAGAATCAAAAACCTGAGCTGGGTTGAAGGTAAAATAGAGTTCGAGGAGGATGAAATTGAAGATGAGCTCGGAAAAAGCAAAGTGTTGAAATGCAAATTCGTCCCCCTTTATGGTGAGATAATTCCTGCAATTACAAAACCTCTCAGCAGAGCAGATTTTGTTTTACTGGAGATGGCGGTTCATTTAACAAGGCTGTTTGTTGCAACAAGAAGGCACAAAGTTGATGTAGCCCAAAAGATGTATTCAAAAATATGGCAGGGGTATCAGGAATACAAACGGTTGGGCGGAAAGAGCGAGTTTGCGGAGAAAATTATGGGGTTGGCATTAATTTCCGTCAGATGGAACTCATAGTGTTAAATCCAATTCTATTTTCTTCCACTGTTACACAAGTTTATGTTGGATAAGGTTTTATAGAGAAACAGAGCAATTTTTTATTCGGTGATGGCATGAGGAAGGGGATAGCACTACTTTTGGTTTTGATGGTAGTTTCCATGTTCCAAGCTGTACAGGTAGAGGCAGCAACACTTTATCCCCTTGACGTCCTTCAGTACCCAGCACCTGGAGCACCAGCAGTGGCAGTTCCAGGGGATACAATTACCGTTAAAGCACAACCTGGGGTTGAAATCACTGGACTCTCAATAGTTTCAATCCTCCATGGGCCTTATGAATTGCAAATAGTTGAGAAGAACGGTGATGAGCTTAAGGTTAAAATCCCAGAGAATGTTGCTCCAGACGACTACTTCCTTATTGTGCAATCAAGCAAAGGTAAAGTCATTGTCCCCAATGGCGTCTGGGTTCTTAAGGAGTATCCGAAGGTTCTCAGAATTGCACATGGAAGCGATCTTCACATTACAAGCGGTGCAAAGATTGGTTATGTCAATGGAGAGAAGTTCTGTAGAAGTATCTTCAAATGTGGTGAAGGAGCAATTCCTCTTCACAGCTATGTAGCTGATGACAGCTTCTTCACATACTGGGCGATGAACCCAAATGTTGATGTCATAATCGCAACAGGTGATGTAGTTGATACCGCAGGTGACAGCAAAGCCTACGGATATCTTCTTGGGCTGATGGAAAACGCAATTGCCGCAGGAAAGCCAACCATAATAGTTAAAGGAAACCATGATGACCCGCCAAAGTACTTTTCAAAGTTAATCGCTCCGCCGGTTTATTATCTCACAATAGGCAAGTTCATAATAATTGCACTCGACTCAGACAACGAGAGATCACATCCAACGATGGAGCAGCTTGAGTGGATGGAGAAGATACTTGAGCAGAACCCAGATAAAATACCCATAATCCTGGTTCACCATCCATACTGGTACAAGACACCGGAGGGGAGAAGCGGAAAAATAGAAGGAATGAGTGTCTCTGAAGACTGGGATAAAATTGCCCCCCTCGTAAGCTGGTACTGGATAGGGGGTAAAGAAAGAAAGACAGAGGATCTTGCAAAACGCTTCCTTGAGGATGTTGAGAAGTACAACATAAAACTCGTTCTAAGCGGACACGTTCACGCAGATTACGTCCAGGTTTATATCGATAAGAAGGGCAACGAGCACTGGTTTGTAACATCCACCACAACAGGTGCACCAGATAAAAGAGAGAAGGACAACTGGTACGGCTCAAGGATCGTGGAAATTGATGAGAACGGAAATGTCAGACTGCCCGGAATTAAAGATATGTTCGGCACAATATTCGGTCCAATAAGTTCATTCCCAATTCCCCAAGAGTTTATAGTCTTCAGACACACAACCGACTTCGGTTCAGCAATCAAGTTTGTGAACGAGTTTAAAGAAGCAAGTGGAAAATTGGCTGTTGTTGTGCCAGACGGAGCAAAAGTGGATGCAGGTGCCACAACCGTCAAATACAAGGTCTTGGGAGAAAGGACCATCGGAGATAAGCACTACATGCTCCTTGAAGTTACTGTTCCAAAGGGTGTCAGTCAACTTGTCATTACAAAGGGCAAGGACACTGAAAAGCCCGAGGTGAGTATTGCCTACACTTCACCCGCCAAGCCGGTAAAAGGAAAGCCGTTCAAGGTCTACTTTAAGGCAAGCGACAATTTGGGAATCAAAGACTTATATGTTGAAATAGAGGCTAATGGTGAGGTTAAGAAATACCCAGCGGAGCCAACTAAGGGTGGACCAAACGTGGACTACTTCCTTGCACAGATTCCAGGAGTGAATGCGGATGAGTACACAATCAGAGTCGTTGCAGTTGACTTCTACGGCAACAAGGCTGTTGCTGAAAAAGTCATGGGCAAGCCAACTCCCACTTCAACTACAAAGACCTCAACCACAACAACTTCCGAGACCACGCCAAGTGAAAGCTCACCCACGACCCAAACAGCTACTCAAGCTTCAACATGTGGTCCAGCAGTTCTCGTTGGATTAGCATTGATCCCACTGCTCTTTAGAAAAAGAAAGTGAGCTTTTTCCTTCTTTCTTTGTCTTTTCTACAATATTGTGAAGAGAAGAGTTTTTAAACTATTATCTCTTTCCCTCCTTTGGGTGATGCCCGTGAAATTTAAGGGAAAAGCTTTTGGAGATATGGTGAGGATTGAATTTGAAATCTTAAGGCTTAGTGAGCTTAAAATAGATGATCTGAGGGATTTTGATGTTGATAACCTTAAGATTGAGCTTAGATCTACTTCTTCAGGTTTGAAGATCATTGGTATATGGGAAGGCGAGATTGAAAAAGCTGGTGAGGGTATTAAAAAGGCTCTTGAAGAGAGCTACAAACTCAAGGAGAGAATTCTGAGAAAGATGAAGGCGAAGGTTGACAGCATAAGGGCAACCATGAAGAGACTCGGATTCAAGGAGGAAATAGTAGGGTACGGTAGCATGATACGGTTTACAAAAAAAGTTGGGAATTATGAGATAGTTGTTCTAACATCATCAAAGGATGACATTGTGAGGGTTGAGGTTTACGGAAACGACAAGAAGATAATTGGACCAGAGGTTGAGAGCCTCTTTGAAGATGTTGACATAGAGGAGCTTGAGGTATACGATCTTGAGGAGGATGGCAGGGAAGAGAGGCTTGTAATAAACCTTGAACTTCCAAGGGGGGAAGAAAAACCGGAGGCAAAAATCATTGAAGCGATAAGGCTTATTGAAAATCTTTTGATGACTTGAGTTTTTGGATTTTCTTATAATGTTTTTTCATACGTGTTATCACCCGAAGTGTATAGGATAACCTTTTAATGGGCTTTTGATTGACATATTCTTGGTGATGAAATGTTTAGACTTCCCGATTTTGATTATCACAACAAAACAGTCTTTCTGCGAGTGGATTTAAACTCTCCTGTAAGAAATGGAAAAATAATAAGTGATGCGAGATTCAAGGCTATCTTGCCTACTCTACTTTACCTTCTTGAACATGATGCAAAGGTCGTGATAGCAACCCATCAAAGCAAGCCGTATAACGAGGACTACATAACAACAGAACAGCACGCTGAAATTCTAAGCTCGCTAATTAGCAGAGAAGTGGAGTACGTTGAGGACATTTTCGGCAAATATGCCAGGGAAAAGATAAAATCTCTCAAACCAGGTGATGCTGTAATTTTGGAGAACCTCCGCTTTGCCGCTGAAGAGATAAAGCAGAAACCAATTGAAGAATGCGAAAGAACACATTTTGTGAGGAAGCTTGCTCCACTTTTGGACTATGTTGTTAATGATGCATTTGCTGCAGCTCATCGCTCTCAACCATCTCTGGTAGGTTTTGCAAAAATTAAACCTATGATAATGGGATTTTTAATGGAAAAGGAAGTTCGTGCATTAACA
Organism: Thermococcus sp.; assembly: GCA_027001105.1. Lineage (GTDB taxonomy): Archaea > Methanobacteriota_B > Thermococci > Thermococcales > Thermococcaceae > Thermococcus_B. The sequence continues at coordinate 1,216 of JALTMZ010000133.1, read as the reverse complement.
AAGGCATATGAAAGCACTGAAAAGCCGAAGGTGTATGTCCTGGGCGGTGCAAAAGTTGAGGATTCTCTTAGGGTGGCAGAAAATGTGTTAAAACAAGAAAAAGCAGATTTAATCCTCACTGGCGGATTAGTTGGGCACATCTTTACATTGGCAAAGGGGTACAATCTTGGAGTCGCAAACATTGAATTTCTCGAAAGGAAAGGGTTTTTGAAGTTTGTTGATTTAGCTGAGAAGCTCTTAGATGAGTTTTATCCGTACATCAGGACTCCTGTTGACTTTGCCATTGATTACAGGGGGGAGAGGCTTGAGGTGGATTTGCTGAGTGATGAAAAGTGGCTGTTTGATAAATATCCAATTCTGGATATTGGTTCAAGAACCGTTGAAAAATATTCCCAGATCCTAAGTCAAGCGAAAATAATAGTGGCAAATGGCCCTATGGGTGTCTTTGAAATTGAGGAATTTGCATTGGGCACAATAGGGGTCTTTAAAGCAATTGGAGAAAGTGAAGCGTTCTCAATTGTTGGTGGGGGACACAGCATAGCGAGCATATATAAATACAATATTCAGGGAATCACCCACATCTCAACAGGAGGAGGTGCAATGCTTGCATTTTTTGCAGGGGAAAAATTGCCGGTTTTGGAAGCTTTCAAGATAAGCTATGAAAAGTTTAAGGACAAGGTAAAAAAAGAGAATCAG
>JALTMZ010000133.1:0-510 GCA_027001105.1 Thermococcus sp. | reverse complement strand
AACTCCAAAAATCACTGCCAGCCACCAGATTTCGAGGAATGTAAAGCCAATTGTTGCTGCTCCTTTGATGAGCCACGCCACAAAGATGACGTATGCTATCAATGTCACTACCACGTGAAGCTTGAGGAATGTTCTGTTGATGTCTTTCCCTGCTTTCATCCATCCTGCTGGCAATGGGAGCCAGTCAAAGAACGCCCCAATTAATGCAAAGAGAGGCTTATTAAAAAAGACTGAAGGAATAAAAATCAGCCCGGCCAGGGCGACACAAAGCATTGTAAGTTTTTGTTTGTTCATTTTCATCCATCACTCAATCGTTGCTCTTTCGAATGAAATCATGGCAATTGCCATGAATGCCAAGGCTAATACGGCAAGAACACCGATGTTTGTCATCAGTGAAAATCTCGTTAATGAGACCGTTGGTATGCCCGGTATTGAAGCTGTTGCTGTAGTTGCGGGAGCATTAACCAATACATGCCTTGCTGCGTCGACAGCATAGGTTAGCGGGTTTAT
>JALTMZ010000132.1:3819-4342 GCA_027001105.1 Thermococcus sp. | reverse complement strand
GAGTTTAAGTCTCACCTTGCCACCATAAACCTGAAGATCTAACAAGCCGTAAACAGCATCTTCTGCTTCCAATGGGCTTTTAAACTTCATAATATACTCGCCACTTTCATCAATGAGCTTAACCCAGTATTCATTTTTTCTCTTGAATGGTCTTGTTATTTTTGGTTTGAACTTTTCAACTATGATTTCCAATGAGGTCACCTCCGAAATGCTGAGAGTTTAAAAGTTTTTGGTCATTCTAAATCTTTTAGCCTCCTGATTTTTAAGTATTTCTTCTTGGTCTCTTTTAAAACTTGTGAGCACTAAATTTATATCTCCTGACCAGTGCTATAAAATTAAGGGAAGTAAAATGCATGCAATTGAAGTCAGTGAGCTCAGAAAAAAGTATCCCAAGAAAATTCCCCTTCCTTTTAGAAAAGTGGAGTGGGTTGAGGCTGTTAGAGGCATCAGTTTTAAGGTGAAGAAGGGAGAACTTTTTGGACTTTTAGGGCCTAATGGAGCAGGAAAAACCACCACGATTAGG
>JALTMZ010000132.1:0-3809 GCA_027001105.1 Thermococcus sp. | reverse complement strand
ATTAAGATGCTCACAACACTTCTTGAACCAAGCGGAGGAACAGCAAAAATTCTTGGATTCGATATCAGGAAAGACGCGAGAGAAATTAGGAGGAGAATTAATTTGGTAGCTGAAGGGGAGAGGACTCTCTATTGGCGTTTATCGGCTTATGAAAACCTGAAATATTTCGCAAGAATATACTATGTTCCCAAGGAGGAAGAAAGGGAGAGAATTGAAAAGCTCTTAAAGCTCGTTGGACTGTGGGAAAGGAAGGATGATCTTGTAATGAATTATTCCAGAGGGATGAAGCAGAGATTGGCCATTGCAAAAGCCCTGATAAATGATCCGGAAGTTCTCTTCCTTGATGAACCTACTTTAGGACTCGATGTCCAAAGTGCAGTTTTTGTGCGGGAATTCATAAGAAAGCTCGTTGATAAACAGAAAAAGACCGTTCTTTTAACAACACACTATATGGCTGAGGCTGAAGAGCTCTGCAACAGGATTGCAATAATTGATCAGGGGAGAATAATCGCCCTCGATACTCCGGAGGGCTTGAAAAAGCTCGTAAAGGGAGAGGATGTTGTAGAAATAAAGGTCAGAGAATTTTCAGTTCAGAAGATGGAAGGATTTCCTTGGAAGCTTGTCGTTGTAAAAGAAGATGCCGAAAGGGGGATAACGACGCTCAGAGGTCAAATTGATGAAGAGGACCTGCCAAGGGTTGTTGAACTTTTAGTGAAAAGGGGTGTGAGAATTTTAAGTGTTGAACAGAAGGAGCCTACATTGGAGGATGTATTTATAAAGCTCACTGGTAGGGCATTGAGGGATTAAAATGCCTCTCATTGCGATAATCGAGAAAGAGCTTAGGATGTTCTTCCGTTACCCGTTAAGGGTTTTCAGTGCAGTCTTAGTTGGTATCGTCTTCCTTCTTCAGTTTGTTTTCTTTGGACAGGCAGTTCTTGGTGGTAGGTATTCTCAGCTTTTAGCATCTTCAACTGGAATTGGGGACTACCCAACTTATGCACTGGTGGGATACGTTCTATGGTGGCTTTCTGTTTCTCCGATGGAGGCTTACGTTTGGGGAATCAGAAGAGAGCTCCAGAGAGGGACTTTTGAAACCAACATAGCTGCTCCAGTAAGAATCACCGAGCTTTTGCTTGGCTTAGCTTTGAGCTGGCTCCTCATGGATTCGGTTTTGATGATGATAGTCTTTGCATTTGGAGTTTTGATATTCAATATTTCTTTAACATTTTCAATTTTGCTGAAGTCTTTACCCGTTTTATTACTTTCTTTCTTAGCCTTCTTGGGCTTTGGCTTTGTTTTCGCTGGATTGGTAATGATGCTCAAGCACATAGGTCCTTTTGCTCAAATCTTTGAATTTGCGATGCTTTTCTTCTCAGGAGTGTTCTTTCCGCTCAATGTAATGCCCAAAGCGATAATAGAGTTTTCAAATATCCTCCCTCTAACCCATTCAGTGAACGCTATTAGAGCAATTTTCATTGGGAAAACCTATGGGGAGATAACATCGTCAGTAGAGTGGCTTCTTCTTTTGGTCATTGTGTACTGGTTGATTGGTTATGCCCTTTTTAAGTGGGCCGAGAGAATAACAAGGGTGATGGGTTATGGCGGTTACTGAAGAGCTTAGAGCGCTCTACGGCGTTGCAGCAAAGAGCTGGCGAATATTCTTGAGCTACAAGCTGTGGATGGTTAGTGATATAATGCTTGGGTTCTTCTTTGTAGGACAGGCGTTGCTAATAGGAATTGGACTAACGGGACAGAGAAACTCGCCCGCTCTGCAACAGATGACTGGCTATTCTGACTATCTGACTTTTGCTGTTCTGGGCTTCATGGTTCTTGGCTTTGGCTTAACCTTTATGAGTGGCTTTGTGTGGAGTGTAGTTGATGAGCTCTATGCCGGAACTCTTGAATATTCCTTTGCGGCTCCAATGAGGAGAATAACATTCTTTCTGGGCAATGTTTTAGTCAGAATTTTTCTGTCGTTCGTTTATATGGCAGTTTATATTCCTCTCTTTGTGATTGTGTTTGATGTTCACATAAATTCTGCTGGTTTTTTCAAGGGCATACCAGTTCTTCTCCTTGGGACCGTGGGGATGATTGGCCTCGGAATGACTGCTGCTGGAATTGTGCTCTACTTAAAGGATCCCGGACCTTTTATAAACATCTTGGAAATGCTTGTTTTTGCCCTAAGCGGAGCAATGTATCCGATAAAGATTCTTCCAGAGCCTCTCCAGCTTTTGGCTAAGGCAATGCCATACGCTCCAACGAGTGAAGCTGTGAGAAAAGTTGTTGCTTTTGGGTATTCAAATTCAATTAATGAAATTGGTTATCTCCTTTTTATTTCAGCGATATATGCTCTTCTTGGCTATCTTGCATATAAATGGAGTGAAAAGCAAGCGAGAATAGTTGGGTTAAAGAGCTATTAGAAAGGCAGGTTGAGATTTAGCTCCTCTGCTTTCTTTTTTATCTCTTCAAGGGGAATTACTGCACTTCTTGCACCAACTTTCTGAACGGTTAGATATGCCAGGAGCATTCCAAGCTTTGCGGCATCTCTTAAACTCCAGCCTTTGAGAACTCCATAAATGAGCCCAGCATCAAAGGAGTCTCCTGCTCCAGTGGAATCAATGACTTCAGCGCTGAGCCCTTTAACTTCAAATATGTTCCCTTTTTCATCCCTTACCAATGCACCTCCTCCGTTCAGTGTTACAATCACATTTTTGGCTTTGACCTCACTGATTTCATCCAGGCTCCCGAATTTCCTCTTAAATTCGTCCTCGTTCATGAGAAGATATGTTATTTTTTCCTCGATTTCTTCTGGGATTTTTGCTTCCCCAATGTCGAGTGAGACTGTAATTCCATGTCTGTGGGCGAAGTTTACTGCATCAACTATGAGCTTTTCTGGATTTGAAGAGAGGTGAATGTGTTTTGTTCTGGAGAGATATTCATAGTCAAGCTCTCTGTATTTGTTGGCTCCTAAGTATTTTACGATCCTCTTATCTTCGCCCTTTATTATCGCCACGGCAACACCTGAAGGAACATCAACAATTTTTATTCCCTTAGTGTCAATACCAATCTTTTTGAAGAAGTTTATGTGGGCTTCTCCAATTTCGTCTTTTCCTACAGCTCCTATGAACCCCACTCTAAGGCCCATATTGGCTAACCATGTTGCTGTGTTTCCAGCGGCTCCCCCAAGTCCAAAGTGGGCGTTTTTTGCTGGAATCTTTTCATGGAATTCCGGAAAGCGGTCAACGAGCATTATTATGTCGTAGTTGAGGTTCCCTATTGCAACTACGTCAAACATTGCCATCCCTCCGGTGGGTTTTATTTCATATGTTGCACACTAAAAAGCTTTAAGGTTTTCTCCATTTTCTGTTAATATCTGAGAACAGCTCAGTCTTTCTACTGGGTACAAAATTTCTCTTAAAGAACTTCATGTTCAACTTTCAATTCTCTTGGAGTCTTATTGGAACAAGTTCCGATAGCAAAATAGCCCGTATCTATACCTTTTCTTTCAATTCTCTTGGAGTCTTATTGGAACTCGGCATAAGGCCGACCTATGTGGAGGATTATAAAATCCTTTCAATTCTCTTGGAGTCTTATTGGAACTCCAAGGCCGAGTCGCTTATAGAAGAGATCAACCAGTCTTTCAATTCTCTTGGAGTCTTATTGGAACCTATAATGTTAAGATCAGTGTTTCGGTGGTTGAGCACTTTCAATTCTCTTGGAGTCTTATTGGAACAACTGCCGAGTCATTATCTTTACACGGCCTGTCAGACTTTCAATTCTCTTGGAGTCTTATTGGAACGTTCATAGAC
>JALTMZ010000131.1 GCA_027001105.1 Thermococcus sp. | reverse complement strand
GTTCTTAATCGTCCTCATGGCAAATTCAAAGCTGACTTGCTGTTGAGCTATTGTCTCGACCAGAGCTTGATACTTATATGGGGCAGCTGGAACTGTTAACCCATAAAACTCCTCAATAAGGAATGCAAACTTTGAATCTTGAATTTCGCCATAAAATCCCTCTAAATCAGTGTTAAGTCCAAGAATGAACCTAATTTTATCTTTTGCATCTTTCTTTTCTTTCGATGAGAGATAATACGGCAAATAAAAGTTCTCTCCATCAAAACCAACTATGCCATAATCTAAAGCTTGCCAGAATACTCCCCTCTCATATTTCCAAGTTTTGTTCTTTATCATCTCGTGAGTTACTTTTTTGAGGTCTATCATTTCAACCATTGATCAAGTTTGACTGGATTTTCCTTTATATCCTTTAGGGTAGATACATAAAGGCGTTTCCCATCTTGAGAACGCTTAATTTCTAATTCACCCACTTCCTCCAAGAACAGCATAATCTCTTTGATTTCTCTGTCCTTTATTCCAAACTCTTTCCTTAGGAATTCCCAAAATGGTTCTTTATTCGAATACTTTGCTGCACCTCGTATAACCTTCCATGCGATTTTAATTTTTTCATTCCCTCTAACAACCCTAAACTTCTTGATTTCCTCTCTCATAATCCATCAGTAAAAAATCTCGCTCCTTCCTTATTAGTTTTTTGAGATCTCTCATTTTCAATATAGATTTAAACGTTAGTGCGAAAATCTGAGAGAAAACTTTAATTAGGTTGAAGAAACAAATTTTATACAAGGTGGTGATAAATGCGAAAAGTCTTGCTGATCGTGGCATTATTCATCCTCCTAACACCTGCACTTGCCCAGGCCAAGAGTGTTTATGTGGCTCAAATTAAAGGTCAAATAACTTCATATACTTATGATCAATTTGATAGATACATAAGTGAGGCGGAAAGAGCTAATGCAAATGCCATAATCATTGAGCTCGATACCCCCGGAGGTAGAGGAGATGCCATGCAGAACATAATACAGAGAATCCAAACTGCAAAAGTCCCGGTAATAATCTATGTTTACCCATCTGGAGCCATGGCTGCTTCTGCTGGAACCTACATAGCATTGGGATCCCATTTAATAGCAATGGCACCGGGGACAGGTATCGGAGCATGCAGACCAATCCTCGGTTATTCTCAAAATGGAAGCATAATTGAGGCACCAGCTAAGATAACAAATTTTTATGTTGCGTACATTAAAAGTCTCGCTGAGGCAAGCGGAAGAAATGCAACAATCGCTGAAAAATTCATAACCGAAGATTTAAGCCTGACCCCTGAAGAAGCGCTGAAATACCATGTGATTGAAGTTGTAGCATACGACTTAAATGACCTTCTTAACAAAGCTGATGGAATGAAAACCAAACTACCTGTTAACGGCAAATACGTGACACTTAGTCTAAAAGGTGCTCAGGTAGTCTACCTCAGACCCACATTCAAGGATCAGCTCATTACATACATAACTGATCCAGTAGTTGCATATGTGCTCTTGACCCTTGGGATATGGGCGTTGATTCTGGGATTCTTAAGCCCAGGATGGCATGTTCCAGAAACTGCTGGGGCAATAATGATCGCTCTTGCCATAATCGGATTGGGATATTTTGGATATAGAAGCGCTGGCCTTCTGTTGATATTCCTCGCAATCATCTTCTTCATAGCTGAGGCGTTAACCCCGACCTTTGGTCTCTTTACGGTTGCTGGTTTCATATCGTTTGTTATCGGAAGCATATTCCTATTCAGTGGAGGTGGTGGCGTGGATTATTTAGTAAGCAGAGAAGTCTACAGTCAGCTTAGACTGGTGATAATAACGATAGGTATCCTGCTGGCAGTATTCTTTGCATTTGGAATGGCTGCAGTGATAAGGGCGCACAGAAGAAAAGCACAGACAGGAAAAGAAGAGATGATAGGTCTGACCGGAGAAGTCGTTGAACCCCTTGTTCCTGAAGGAATGATAAAAATTAGGGGCGAACTCTGGAAAGCGGTCAGCAAAACTGGGGAGGAAATAAACATTGGTGAAAAAGTCAGGGTTGTAGGAATGGAGGGATTAAAACTCATTGTTGTTAGAGAAAAAGAGAAAAATATTGAAGAAGAAAGTAAAGGTGGTGAATGAAAAATGGTAAGCTTTATTGGTGGAAACTTTATCGTAACGGCAATTGTTTTGTTGTTTGTTTTGGTATTTTTAGGGTCAGCACTAAAGATAGTCAAGGAGTACGAAAGAGCAGTGATATTCCGTTTGGGAAGGGTCGTTGGAGCAAGAGGTCCTGGTCTGTTCTTCATAATCCCAATATTTGAAAAGGCAGTCATAGTGGACTTAAGAACTCAAGTTTTAGACGTTCCAGTGCAGGAGACAATAACTAAAGATAACGTTCCAGTTAGGGTTAATGCAGTCGTTTACTTCAGAGTTGTTGATCCAATTAAAGCTGTTACACAGGTTAAGAACTTCATTATGGCAACCTCCCAAATTGCCCAGACAACCTTGAGGAGTGTAATCGGTCAGGCACATCTGGACGAGCTTTTGAGTGAGAGGGAAAAGCTGAACAGAGAATTGCAGAGAATTATAGACGAAGCAACTGATCCATGGGGAATCAAGGTGACAACAGTTGAGATAAAAGATGTTGAGTTGCCGAGTGGAATGCAGAGGGCAATGGCAAGACAGGCTGAGGCAGAGAGAGAAAGGAGAGCAAGGATAACACTTGCTGAGGCTGAGAGGCAGGCAGCAGAGAAGCTCAGAGAAGCCGCTGAGATAATTTCAGAACATCCAATGGCACTGCAATTAAGAACACTGCAGACAATAAGCGATGTTGCGAGCGACAAAAGCAATGTCATAGTTCTAACACTTCCTATGGAAATGCTCAAGCTCTTCAGGAGTTTGGCCGATACATCGGAGGTAGCCAGGAAGAAGCTCGAGAAAGAGATAGAAGAAAAAGAAAAAGCATGACTGTATCATGTAATGTCTTTCCTTTGTTTCTCTTTTTGATATTTTCGTATTAATTCACAACTCCTTTCTGGGATTAGGTTTTTCAACCGTTATCTTAATATATGTGGGGTGCGAAAGGGTAATGTAGCTCAGAAGCAGCAGAAATTGCCTCAGTACACTGCCTCATCATATTTCTCTGAGAGGAAGTCCAAGGAGTTTCCATTGTAACATCCACAATAAAGGGAAAGCTATTTAATGACATGGCGCATATAAGTAGGAAGGGTTTTGGTATCAACGGCAAAGATTGGGGGTGTAACCGTGGAAGGAAGGTCAATTGTATTTGCTTCTGGTAAAGGAGGAACAGGTAAAACAACAGTGGTTGCGAACTTGGGTGTTGCTTTGGCACAATTTGGAAAGGAGGTTATAGTGATAGATGCAGATATTACAATGGCAAATCTGAGCCTTATCCTTGGAATGGAAGACATTCCAGTAACGTTGCATGATGTTCTGGCAAGAGAAGCCGATCTTAGAGATGCAATATACGAAGGACCTGCAGGAGTTAAGGTCATTCCGGGAGGATTAAGTCTGGAAAAAATTAAAAAAGCAAAGCCCGAAAGGCTGAGGGAATTAATTAGAGAGATATCCCAAATGGGAGATTTTATTCTCATTGATGCACCAGCTGGATTGGAGATTACGTCAGTTACAGCTTTGCTTATTGGTAAGGAATTGATAGTCGTTACAAATCCCGAAATCTCTGCTATTACCGATTCACTCAAAACAAAACTTGTTGCGGAGAAGCTTGGAACACTTCCACTTGGAGCTGTTCTCAATAGAGTTACCAACGAAAAGACTGAGCTCACGAAGGAAGAAATAGAAGCAATTCTTGAAGTACCGGTCTTGGCGATAATACCGGAAGATCCAGAAGTTAAAAGGGCATCGGCATATGGAGTTCCATTAGTTGTTAAAAATCCCACCTCACCAGCAGCTATAGCCATTAAACAGTTGGCAGCAAAACTCGCTGGAATCAGATGGCAGCCACCTGAACCCGAAAGCCCCATTAAAAGGGTGTTTAGAGCACTCTTTGGGGGGAAGAGAAGATGAACGTAATAATTTACGGGATCATTGTTATTCTCTTGATGCTCAATATTGTACTGGCACTTCTTTATCTCTCAGTTAGAAGAAGCCCTTACTATGTGGTTTATGATGAAGAAACAAAGAATGCACTGAAAAGAAGAGTTCTCCATCTCAAAGAGGACTTAGAATCCGAACTTGTGGACTTTGATATTGCCGAATGGGAAAAGACTCTCGAAGAGTCAATTGAAGAGGAAATTAAAAATCTGTAGTCCATGTCTCTATTTTTAGTTCCATTTTTCTATACTTTAAAATTTTTATAATTATGTAACTAAAAATTTTACGGCGTTAGTTTTAAAAA
>JALTMZ010000130.1 GCA_027001105.1 Thermococcus sp. | reverse complement strand
TCATAAAGCTTAGCTTAGACAACTTTGGCGGTTTAAATGGTGACTGCATTGGAGCAGTGGCTGAGATAACGAGGGGCGGAACACTTTTGATCTTGGCTTTCACTTGGTGGTACCTATGATAATCATCTTAGCAGGCGGAAAATCTACCAGAATGGGAAAGGAAAAGCCCGTCCTCAGGATAGCCAATAAACCGATGCTCCTCTGGATTTATGAGCAGGCAGAAAAAGTTGATGAAGTTTTAGTTGCATTGAGCAAAAATACACCCAAAACGAGGAAGTTCTGCATTAAAGAAGGGATTCCTTTTGTTGAAACAAGTGGAAAAGGTTACGTTCACGATATTCAAGAGCTTTTAAAGGAATTTGGACCGTTTATAAGCATCTCTGCAGACGTTCCTTTTGTGAAAGCGAGCGATTTCTGGCTCATCAAGAAAGCCTTTGACGGAAGAAAAAGCTTAACAGGAGTTCTTCCCCTAAGCATTGTCCCGAGAGACCTTAGTCCTATCATTTATCGGGGTTGTGCAATTGTTGGATTAAATGCCGTAGCTGAAGAAGGGGAAGAGTTCTTCAAGCTTACAAATCCATTATTGGCCCTGAATGTGAACATCCCGGAAGAGCTGGAGCTCGCAGAAAAAATTGCAAAGCTGATTTACAGCCCCAAGCTGTCCAAAATATAGTTAATGTCGAGATTCCTCTCAACAATCTTTGCAAATTTCTCGATTTCCTCTTCAATACTCCACTTCTGCACTGTTATTGGTTCAAGACCTTTCTCTAAGCGAAGCATGTTCAAAAACTGCTCCGTAAATTCAAAGTTGTGAAATATTCCGTGGAGATAAGTGCCAAAAACCCTTTTCCCAACAGCCCCTTCGGGCTCAAAAGCCTTGGCTCCGTTTATTTCACATATTATTGAGAATGGCTTTTTTGATACAGAGCGCCCCATCCTAATCTCATAACCTTCAACGTTTAAGCCTCTCATAGGCTCCCACATAATTTCAGCCTTTAAATGGTTTGTTCTCTTGGTTTCAGCAAACACTGTTTTAGCTTTCAGCAGACCAATGCCCCTAACCTCACCACGCTTCGATTCTATGTCATCAATGATCTTTTCCCCCAGCATCTGAAAGCCACCGCAGACCCCTACAACGAATGCCCCATCTCTATGTGCCTGGATTATTGCATCTTCAATGCCGTTCTCCCTCATCCAGAGCAGATCTTCAACCGTGTTCTTGCTTCCGGGAATTATGATTAAATCCCCTTCGATTTCTTCCGCTTTTGTGACATAATCAACCCCGTTTGCCCAGTGGAGAGGTTCAAAATCCGTGAAGTTGCTTATATGGGGGAGCTTAACGATTTGAATGTGCAAATCACCCTTGACTTTTGGAAATTCAACGAGAGAGTCCTCTTCTGGGATTTTATGCTCCTTGTATGGTATCACACCCAAAACCTTCTTACCGTATCTCTTCTCAAGATAATCGAAACCAGGTTTTAGCAGAGAGGCATCTCCCCTAAACTTGTTAAAGACAAAGCCGATTACGAGTTCCCGCTCTTCTTTACTTAATAATTCCATTGTGCCGACTATTGAGGCAAAACTACCGCCTCGATCTATGTCCGTAACGAGAATGACTCTGGCGTTTGCATGTTTTGCAACACGCATATTTGCAATATCATAATCCTTGAGGTTGATTTCGACTGGACTCCCAGCACCTTCAATTACAACGATGTCATGCTTTTCCAAAAGCTCATCTAAAACCTGCATGGCTTTTTTGAAAAGTTCCTCTTTCTTTGAGAGCATATATTCACGAGCGAAGACACTTCCTATTGGCTTTCCCATAAATACAACCTGACTCCTCATATTCCCCTCTGGCTTAAGTAAAATGGGGTTAAAATTTATTGAAGGCTTCTTTCTGCACGCTAAAGCTTGTAAATACTGCGCTCTGCTGATCTCTCCTCCTTCTATGCTTGGGGCAGAGTTTAGGCTCATGTTTTGGCTTTTAAACGGAGCTACATCGTAGCCCATATTTGTGAGGATTCTGCCCAGGGCTAATGCCAGGAGAGATTTTCCAGCCCCTGATGAAGTACCCTGGATCATGAGGGCTTTCCCCATATTTAACTCACCTCAGGATAAAGCAAAGTAGGAGGTTTACCTTTTCCTGTTCCCCTTATTCTATACGTGTTTGGCAGGATTTTTCTCACTTTCCTTATGCATTCATCAACCTCTTCATATACGGGGTTCTGGACAAGAGGATCAATTCTGAACCTGATTTTTGGATTTAGTGATGCTATGAATTTGGCTATTTTTAATATTTCATCACACTCTACTATACCTTTAACATAAACAGTTTCGGCAACTATTTTCCCGCTTTTTGCAAAGCGTTTAAAGTTTCCAAGAGCCCTATGATTAGAAACACCAGTTATTTTCTTGTGAAGCTCATCATCAAGGGCTTTTATGCTGAATGTTACTCCCTTCACCAACTCGACAAGTTCCTTATCCAAAAGCTCACCGTTAGTGATAAGCCATACATCAATCCCTTCTTTTTTCAACCGTTTTATCAATGGTTTGAGCTCTCTATCAATTGTAGGTTCTCCGCCTCCGAAAAAAGCCAGCTTAACACCATTTTTCTTTAAAATCCTCACAACTTCCTCAATGCTCAAAAATTTAATATCCCTCTGGATCCACAGCTTATCAAGCTTTCTCTTTAAATCATCTGGAAGACACAGATTCCATTTTTCAAACGCCCATACACAATAAGAACAGCGCCAATGACAACCATGGAAGAGCACATATGCATCTCCGCTTTGAAACTTGACAATGTGATAAACATTCGTCATGGCAACCACCAAAAGAAATGGTAGGGAGGAGAAAGATTAACCAGAGGCCGAGGCACTACACTTCAACGGTTGTGGTTCATAGTTGAAAACTTCAGGATGTATGAATTCTGCCAGCTCCTCCAAACCCAGCACAATCCTGGGTCCTGGACGCGAAATTATGTTGTCGTCGCTTATAACATAGACCCTACCGTTCTTTACTGCATCTGTCTTTGCGAGCTCTGTCTCACAGAGCTGTTCTGGTGAAATTCCAGCATGAGCTGAAAGTATTATGATTTCTGGATTTCTCGCCAACACCTGCTCAATGCTAACTTGTGCCCAGCCGGTTAAATCATTGAATACATTCTCTCCACCGGCTAATTCAATAAGATCACCCTGGAACGTATCTCTACCAGGAGTGTAAATTGGGTTCCACCAGCTTATGAAGAAAACCTTTGGTTTTGGCTTCTCCCTAACCCTTGAAGTTATGTACTCAACTTTTGCCTTCATTTCATTAACAACACTTTGTGCATATTCCTCCCTGTTGGTAACTTTTCCCAAAAGTTCTATTTGCTTGTAAATCTCCTCTAAGTTCCTTGGAGCAACTATTATAACCGGAGCAATCTGTTCCAATTGTTTAAGATACTTAAGATGCATTGAAGTGCCTATTATAAGGTCTGGTTTAAGGGATGCTATTATCTCAATGTTCGGGTTGCTGAATCCCCCAATTTTGGTTATGTTCAATACCTGTGGTGGGAAGTCATCGTACTTTGTAACACCAACAACCTTATCACCGGCACCTATATAGAACAGGGTTTCTGTTATGCTTGGTGCAAGTGAGACAATTCTTTGGGGTTCTTTTTCAATTGTGACTGTTCTGTTCATGAAATCAATAACAGTGAGGGGATACTTTCCTCCAAATACATCAGGATGAATAACTTTTGCAAGCTCTTCGAGCCCAATAACAATCCTTGGAGAGGGTCTTACAAGGACATTGTCGTTTTGAATTACCACCACCTTTCCTTCCTTGGCGGCAGTTGTCTTTGAAAGTTCGCTGTGATATACATCCTGAACCGTCATTCCACAATGAGGCGTGAGAATTATGACCTCTGGATCCTTAGCTAAAACCTGCTCTACACTTACCTGTGCCCATCCTTCAACATCACTGAATACGTTTTCTCCACCGGCTAATTCAATCAGGTCATCAATGAAAGTTCCCTTTCCAGCGGTCATCAGGGGGTTATTCCAGACAACATAAAAGACTTTGACTTTTGACTTGCCCTTAACTGCATTTTGGATTTCCTCAACTTTTGACTTCATATCTGCAATAACTTTTTGTGCTTGTTCTTCCTTGTTGACAACCTTGCCAAGAAGTTCAATTGCTTTGTAGATGTCCTCCATATTCTTAGGATCAATTATTATAACCGGGGCAATCTGCTCAAGTTGAGTGAGATATTTCAGGTGCATAGATGTAGCGATGATTAGATCAGGTTTCAGAGATGCAATTATCTCGATGTTTGGATTGCTGAATCCACCAATAATTGTTCTATCTTCCTGCACTCCGGGGGGAAAATCATCATATTTGGTAACACCTACAACTTTATCCAAAGCCCCGAGGAAGTATAAGGTTTCGGTTATACTTGGAGCTAAGGAAACAATTCTCTGAGGTTCTTTTTCGATGGTAACTTTTCTATCTGCAAAATCAGTGATGGTTATCGGATACTTTCGCTGTTCAGTCTCCGTTGGAGCTTTTGTAGTTGAGGTTGTGTGGGCTGCTGTCATCTCTTTTGAGTTTGAGGAGGTTGCTTGGGTAGTCGTACTTGTTGGGGTTGTGCTTGGGGTGGAGGGGCTCTGTTGATTTATACAGCCCGCTATTATTACTCCAAACATCAAAATTGTCAAAATCAGGGCGACTTTTCTTTTCATGATTCTCACCTTTTGGATTATTTGTCCAATCTTCAGCAAAAATATGAGCGAAGGGTATATAAGCTTGTTGGATAAAATTGCCAAGGGTGAAGATTATGATGCTGGTAGTTTTGGGGAACACTGAGGTAAGCACAATCCCGGGGATAAGTGTTGCTGGAGCAACTCCGGAGTTAACCAAATTGACGCCGCCTGCTGATGCCGAATATCTGTTTTATGAAAAGCCTAAAATCATTGACGTTATCCCTGTAACTCCAGAAGGGCACCCAACACCGGCTATAATCACTAAAGCCGCTAAGGAGCTGGCTGATTTTCCAATTGTAATTGTTAGGGGAGGGACTTATTTAGCTCCCTTAGTTCCTCACGTTCACATAAGCGACGTAGTCGGAAGGGACTTCCGCAGAGAGAAAGCCCTCCCGGAAGCAGAAAAGATAATAGAGAAGGCAAAGCTCTTTGGAGAGCAGCTGAGCAAACTTAATCTGAGAGAAATCGTAATTGGTGAGTCAACGCCGGGAGGAACGACAACGGCTCAAGCTGTTCTTTGGGCTTTGGGGTATGATGCAAGAACAAGCTCAGCAGCTCCAAATAATCCCCAAAGCTTAAAGGAGCAGGTAATCACGGAAGGCTTTAAGAGAGCTGGCATTGAAAAAGGTGGATTTGCAGACGAGCCTTTAAAAGCATTGGAGGAGTTTGGCGACCCAATGATGGCAACCGTCATTGGAATTTCTCAAGGATTCAAAGGTGATGTTGTCTTAGCTGGCGGAACTCAGATGCTTGCAGTAGCTGCTCTGCTCAAAGCAATGGGAGAAGATTTGAGCAGATTCATGATTGCCACGACAAAGTGGGTTGTAAATGATGAGAGTTCAACGTTTAAGAAGACGGCAAAAGATATTGGCATAATTTACTACTATGCTGAGCTTGACTTTTCGAAGAGCAAGTTCAAGGGTCTGCAGGATTATGAGAGAGGCTATGTGAAAGAAGGCGTTGGAGCAGGAGGAGCAGTTTGGCTGGCCGTTAAGAAGGGGTTTACCGTTGATGATGTTGCGAAGAAAGTTGATGAGCTTTATGAGAGGCTTATGGAGATTGGAGGGAAGGGTTAATCCGTTGCTCTTTCTTAGTTTTATGTTTTATTCAGCATAATTAACAGCCCAACAAAATAAAAAGCAAAATCACCCAAAAAGAATCTTAAGCTCCTTCACAAAAATCTTGCGATTGACTATGATGTGAGCAATGATAAGGATGTTCATAACGAGAGCGACTTTTGTTCTAAGTGCAAAGATTTGAGCCTTGGTCATTCCAAGGAATGTTCCGTTTTTTGTAGTCCATAGCATGCCTATTGCAGTGAATAGCGCTAAGAGAAACACAAAGAACAACACAAGTGAAAGCATTGCTTTGACTTTCAGCTTTTTTCTCATCTTAGGATTTTGTGCAATTTCATCAAGCATCTTTTCCATTGGATCCATTTTTACACCTCCCAATGTGTTCATCCATTTTCTCGCTGACACTTAAAAAGTGTAGTGTTCTGAACTTTCACATCATTAAGCTCTTAAACAAAAAGGAGTATTAGACTCCATGGTTGGCAAACACTACATCCATCCCTTCAAGGAGCCAATGCTCAGCTTAAGCAACGCCCCCCATAATGGCGGGTTATTTAAAGCTAATGGCTTCTTCTTCATGCACGTTCACAAGAACTACAGCGGCAACTACAAAGAAGATTGCCTTAATTTTGAAACGAGGAACAGATTAAAGAATTTTGTGGGCTTCATGACAGCGGCAGATATTCCAAAAGTTCTTGTCCATGCAAAAAATGGAAGAGTTGAGGCGTTTGTAACAGCCGGGATAACCAATCCTGCCATAGCAGGTGACGAGCCTCCACCATGGAAGCCCGGAACGATAAACATTGTTATCATAGTACATGAGGGGTTAACCGTTGGAGCATTGGCAAACGCTATAATGACTGCAACGGAAGCAAAAACTTACACCCTGCTGAAGCTTGGCTACAACGCAACAGGAACTACGAGTGATGGGATTGGGGTGTTTGCCTATGAAGGGAGAGAAGAGTGGGCTGGAACCGCAACAAAGCTTGGCATCTTAATCGGAAAAGCCGTAAGAAAAGCCCTAAAGGAAAGCTTAGTCAAATGGGAGAAAATCAAAGATTAGGATTTAAAAATTGCAGGTAGATGTAGTATAATGGTGACGATGCCTTCCGACGCTGAGGGATGATGAGTGGACGGCTGGCTGATCACTTAAGCCGGAACAGGTCTGAGCGGGTTATTATTCCTACAGGCTTTCCCTCTTTATTCTGCACAATAACCGCTGGATGCTCTTCAAGGAGATATTTAACAACCTCAATGTCCTCCTCATCATTAACTATTGGAAAAGGCTCCTCCATGACTTCCATGGCCTTTCTTTCGTAAATATCTTCATATTCCAGGCTTTTCCTGACTAATGTTCTTTCAGTTACTGAACCAACAACTTTGTTTCCCGCAATCACTGGAACTTGGGATATGTTATGTTCATTCATCAGCTTAATTATCTTGTCCACTTGATCATATGGCTTAACAGCAATTATCGGAGAGGACATAACATCTTTAGCTTTCAGCTGGGCTTTCTTACACTGAAGAAGAGCCTCAAGAATTCGATTAAAAGTTGAGAGTCTGGGATCAACTTTCCCGCTTTCCAGCTTAGCTATATATGCTTGGGTGACACCTGCCCTTTTCGCAAGTTCCTCTTGGGTAATTCCAAGCTCTTTTCTGATTCTCCTTATCTCTCGCGGATCAATTGGACGGGGAAGAATTACCATAATAACCACCAGTTATTAAAATTAACTTTGAGGATTATAAAAGTTTTGAAAGTGTGGGCCGGCAACAGAGACTCCCCGCTCATGGCTCACGGGGGCGGATGCACCGGCCCTATGGGCTCGGCGTGAGCACACTCCGCTCATCGAGCCCGAGTTCTTGCGGAGGCGGGTTCGACCGAGCCCACGAGGGTACGAATTGTACCCTCGCTGTCGGCAGTAGTAATTAGGATAATGAAAATTTAACCTTTATGCCGTGCTTATCAATATTACACCAATCACTGCCATCACTAAACCTGTCAAAATTTTGCTGTTTGGAGGTTCTCTTAGAATAAGAATAGCCAATGTTGCTGAGATAATCGGGTTTATGGCTGTAATTGGGGCTGCAATTGGGGAACCAACCAAACTAACAGCCTTCACAAAGGAATACTGTCCAATGAATAAGCCTAAAAACGCTGCTCCTGCTAATGCCATTAATTCTCTTTTTGTAATTGTTTTTATCTCGCTCTCATATTTCTTGGCAAATACGCTAATTCCCAAAGCAGCAAACATCATCCTAAGCCCGGCCAATGTAAAAGGTGAAATTTGAGCAGAGAGCCATTCCATGGTAATTATGGCAAAGCTCCATGATAGAGGTGCTAAGAGAGCAAATACAAAACCCTTCATATTCAAATGTTCTTCTATTTCTCCCTGCCGTACAATTATAATAGCGAGGACTATTAAAAATGCACCAAATATTATCTGTGGGCTGATATTTCTTCCGAGAAACAAATATGCCCACAAAATTGCCCAGAGAGGATAAGATGAAGTTATAGGCACCGTCCTTGAAACACCCATGATTTTCATGGCATTAAAGAAAAAGTAATCTCCGATAACAAACCCAAACTGGGCAGAGACAAATGCAATCATAAGCTGAAGAGGTGTTAAGTTTAAAACTTCTCTCCAGTTTCCATTAACCGTAAAGAAGATTGCATAGACAACGGCAATAATGTAGAGCCTAACTATATTTACCGTTATGGCACCTTTGTTTTTCATGCTTATTTTCAACAGTATTGAAGAGACTCCCCACCCAAACGCTGACAGCAGTGACAATATTACTCCGAACATCAACGGGCTCATGTGATCTCGTCTTCCACTTAACTTAAAAACTTAACGTTTCGACAAATATCATAAATGAATTTATAAGCATTTAAAGTTGAAAAATTTCAGATGATGACCTCGGCAGAACTGAGCTCTGCAATGATGATGATCTTGAGTGCTGATAAAATTTAAAAATCAGCGGACAAGGACGTTTATTCTTTTTGGGACAATATTTACGCCATATTCTCTTGAAACATCTTCCATAGCCTTCTTTATTGTCCTAATAGCATCTTCTTTTATTTTATCGTCAGAAATCCCTGAAAATGTCCCAAATAATCCCCCAACTTCCTCTTTTGCAAAGCTGACTTCAAATATAACTTCCACGTTTGAACCCGTGAAGTTCCAGTTCATCTTGAGCCACTTAAAAGTGACCCTCGGAAGCAACTTAAGGTCGTTCTGAACCCTTGATTTCAAAGTTTCCATGGCAGGTTCAATACGGCTTTTGAGCAACGTTTGCTCTACATCTCTTTTCTTGTCTTCAGTTAGGAACGACAGCTCCTTAATACCTGCCTCTTTAAGAAGTTTTTCTACCTCTTTTTCTATTTCCGATTTTTTCTTGAGGATTTCTGCAGCTTTTGTACTTACTTGAGATTCCATGGCACTCGATGGTTGCTGAGGCATTATACTTTCAACCTCTACCCTGTGCACCCATACATATTTCTTAAGGGCTTTTCCTATTTCCCGAGCATGCTTTTTAGCAAGAGCAGTTACAAATGATTCGATCTGGATTCTGCTCATATTGGTTGCAGAAGCGTGAAGCTTTATGTTAATTTCGTGCTCTTTTCGTCCTTCGACTTCTACTTCCATCTTTTCAACTCTAATCCCCGCATCTTCTATGTCCCTTAGAAGAGCCTTTGAATAGGCACTAAAGTATGTTCTGAATTCTGGATCAATTGTAAGAGATATCTTGGGAGTAACTTGAACTGTCGGTGGCTTTTTAAGTCGCCACAGCTCAACCTCTCCTCTTTCTTTTTCTTCCATGGTATCAACTTTCTCACCAGCTATCACGTTCACCTTTACGGTTCTAATTATTGGCTTCAGCCCAGAAACTCTCCCTATAACAGGTATGTGCCTATTGGCAAAGAATAGAATCTTTCTTTTTGCAATTTCGATATTCTTTTCGTCCTCGACATTTGCATTGAGCTGAATTGTTAAGTATACTACCCCAGTTCCAATTTCACCGCGAATTTCTATATCATTAAGGACTGTATCGTTCATCTTCTTAATGTCATTGAGAAGAACTTTTGAGTACTCTTTGAACGCCTCTTCAAGAGCCGGTTTAAATGCTTCGCTTCCAATTATTTCAATCTTCACCTTAGGCTCTTCTTTTTTAGCTACCTTTTGAGGAACTGGTTTAGAAGCCTCTTTAGGAACTTTGACTGGCTTTTCCTCCGGGGGTTTTTCTGTTATCTCTGGAACTTTTGCCCTTTCCACCTCTTTGACTTTCTCAATTTGAGGTGCAGGTTTTATTCTCTCCTCCCTCTTAACTTTTTCTAAAACCTGTTCCAGGAGTTTCTCCTTTTCAAGAACTTCAGAAAACTCACTCTGCCTGGGAACTTCAAGGAATTCCTCAATGCCAATTTTGGGGGTTGCGCTGTAGATCTCAATGTTGTCTGCAATAGACAGCTTAAGCGTTATCTCATCGAGGGTATATACATCAACGACCATTGGATTTGAAAGGAGCAACCTGAGAGCATCCAGGGCTTCCTTCCCGATTACATCTTTATTCGCGATCAGAAACTTTCCATAAGCTGCGAGTATCTTTGAGTTGTCCGTTAATACCGTGAAATAGTATTTCTCATTAGAGTCCTTGGTAAATATTTTGATAAATGCCCCATTAGCATTAGTGAGGACTTCACGGATAAGTGATACAAAGTCATCCTTGCTTGTAGACACAATATTTTCTTTAAACGGCTGCATTTTAGGTAGCTGCATATTTCACCACCACATATACCATTAGGTATATATATCACTACTCTCCAAAAATCGTTGAAAGGGCATTCTTACTAAAATACATCCACGCTAATATTTAAACATTATTGTATTAAAGGTGGGAAAAATGAAGGTCCTCATACTTGGTGGAGGGGCAATTGGAAGAACTATCGCAGAAGCTTTGAAAGGGGAGTTTGATATCACAATTATTGAAAAAGATGAGCTACGAGCCAGGTCACTATCTGAAAGTGGCTTTCAAGTTGTTCACGGTGATTTTTCATATACTGCCACTCTACTCAAGGCGCACATAGATAAGGCCGATTTAGCGATCATTACAACAATGGATGTTCCCACAATAAAGCGCACCATCCAAGTAATACGCTCAAACAACAAATCAATTCCTATTCTTACGATTCTTCCTGATGATGTAAGCCAGGAGGATATTGTGAATCAAATTAAGGAAGAATTTGAAACAGAGGTTAAAATAGACTACACTGTATCTCCAAGAAAGGCTATCTCTAAGGTCGTTGTTGATATAGTTGAGATGTTTGGGGAAAAGAAGAATGCAAATCTTCTTGCTAAAAAACTCCAGCAGCTCAAACAAAAAGGAGACGGTCTTCTAATAGTTATGCACGATAATCCCGACCCAGATTCCATGGCAAGTGCGGCAGCATTAAAGACAATAGCACAAAACTTTGGATTTAAAGTGCATATAGTGTATGGTGGAGAAATTACCCATCACGAAAATAAAGCCCTTTTAAATGTTCTTGGAGTTGACATGAGCAAAGTTTCAAGGGGTTCTTATGAGATTAAAAGATACCCTTTCATTGCTCTTATAGACTCCCAGCCCAATGGGAATCTTACAATTCTTGAAGAGGATGACTTCAAAAAGATTCAAATTATCATTGACCATCATCAAATTCTTCAAAGCCTCAAAGAAAAGCTGCCCCAAGATGCATTTGTTGATATACGACCTGAGGTCAATGCAACTTCCTCAATACTTGCCGAGTACTTTAAGGCTCTTAATTTGCCACTAAACGAAACCCTTTCCACCGGTTTGTTCTATGGCGTTTATGTTGATACAAAGAAGTTTTCAAAGCTTAGCCATGTTGACCTGAAAGCCATTGAATTCTTGGCAGAGAAAGTCAACTACGAACTGCTTGATAAAATCGAGCATCCGGATATCTCAACAGAAACTGCTGAGATCCTCGCCAGAGCAATTCTTAACAGAAAAATATACAAGAACGTGGTTATTTCGAACGTTGGATTTATAACGAACAGAGACGCCATAGCAGAATCAGCTGATTTCCTCCTAAGGCTTGAGGGAATAACTACAGTCCTTGTTTTTGGAATAGTTGATGATAGAATTGAGATATCCGCCAGGACAAGGGATGTGAGAATCAACATTGGAAAAGTCCTAAAGGATGCATTTGGGGACATAGGTAGCGGAGGGGGTCATGCACAGTCTGGAGGGGCAAGGATAAGTCTTGGAATATTTAAACTGGCAAAGGATAAGAGCTCATTACTAAGACTTGCAGAAGAGGCTATAACAGAAAAATTCCTTGAAGCATTGGGGGTAAAAGAGGGCTGAAAAGATCACTCCTCCTTGGCTTTAACCAAAATGATGTCCCCAATCGCAGTGACCCTGTCGTAGGGAATTCCGACTTTCTCGCCGGGCAATCCAAGGGCTAAAACCTTTCCATGCCCCCTATCAATGTCAATCAAAACCTCATCAACATAGCCAACGTAGTATCCTCTGGTGTTGTATATCTGTTTCCCGTAAAGTTTTGACAGCCTCATTACCATTCCAACCACCACATCTAAGTTCTTTTTTCTGCTTTTAAATTTTCTTCTTAGCTGTCTGTGCTGTTTCAACAAATGCTTTGAACATGCTCATTAAAAGACTTATTCCCGCCCCCACAACACCAACAAGAACAATGCTCATCACCGAGCCTTCAATCTTGTACATTTCAACATTCCTAAACAGAATGGCTGCAAGGATGAACCCTCCAAAATATGCAAATGGGACAATCGCTATATCCAGAGTACTTGTTGATTCCACGATCCACATCACAAAGACAACCAAAGCTAAAAAAGCAAAAGCATAAGATACTTTGAAAGGAAAACTAATCCACAGGATATGGAGGATAGTGGTTATCAAAAATCCCAATATGAATGCATATCCACTGGCGTTAATATTCCCTTTAACCATGCCAAAAATACCACCCAGTATTAGACCTCCAAGATAAAGAGGCATGAGTTTTTCAATGGCTGTATATGAAGGATACACCATGACTATCAGAAAAAAGCTTAAGGTAATGCCCAGCCCTCCAAAGCCAAGTATGCCCATAATTTCTTTTTTCATCTTATCACCTTCAGCTTTATTCTTGAGCCATCTTTCAGGTTAAGTTCCCTCCTCAAGTAAACGGGTGCTATAACCTCGGCAATTCTCGGGGGGTGTATGGTTCTGGAAGGTATCACTATGGCACCTTCAATTCCGTTTATTTTAACTTTATACGCTCTAACATCTCCAAAAGTCCTTCCATTCTTAACAAACCCTGGAATCAGTATTGGTTTGACGTTGCATAGTGCATCAAAAATAGTTTTTGGGAAAATTATCTTTATGTTGAGTGTGCCGGGATATGGTTCAAATCCAAGATACTCCTTAATTAGGGGAGCATACTGTCTCACATAGTATGCTCCTTCTCCAAGTCCCGAAATAACTTCTCCAATTATCACCCCTTGATATAAAACATTCGAGAGTTGTTCATAAAGCTCTTCCAGGTACATCAGAGCTTTGTCAGTCAGCTCGATGCAGGTTTTCTTTCCTTCAACTGTGCGCGTTATATACCCTTCTTTTTCAAGTTCATCAAGCCATCTTAAAACAGTTTGAGGAGACACTTCGAGCTCTTTTGATAGTTCTCGGAGAGTAATTTTAGCCTTCTCACCAATTGCACCGTTTTTTGCAATCTGTAGGATTAATTTAAGCTTTTTCATTTTCAGCACCCTTTGAAAGTCTATCTGCAATTTTAAGCGGCTTGGGATAGCCGTTCTCATTTACCATCTCTACAATTTTTGCTGCAGAGTTCAAATCAATTAAATTTCCAACGCTTACATAAGCTTTTCCCACTTTCACAAGAGAACCTTCTGGATATCCTCTCAAAGGTTTCTTAGCAATTCCAATCGTGGGCTTTTTAAGTAGCAAACCAATGTGAGATGCCAAACCATAGCCCCTTGGATGAGCTTTGCCGTGTCCCTCAACTAAGAGAACATCGAACCTTTCTCCCTTGAGTGCTAACAAAACGGGTCTCGTTTCCCTCAAAAAGAAAAATGTTGGGATATATGGAAAATCAACGTTAGTCTCAATGACTTTAGCTTTCAAAATCTCACATGAAGGAAAAGAACACAAAACAAAAGCTGCCTTTGCCCTGTCTTTTTTATACGAAACATCAACTGCACCAATCGTCTTAATTCGCGAAATATCCAATGGTTTTTCAACTATTCTTTTGCTGAGCTTTCTCTGCACTTCAGCGATCTTTTTGAAATTCACATTAGCCTTGCTCATCTCTTCAAAGCCTCTTCGAGTTTTTCCTCTAAAGCTTTGTTTATCTTTGCTCTCGTTAAATCCTCAAGTGTTCTCTCCAGAATGTAGCGAGCCTGATCTTGTTTCTGTCTTATATTCACCAATCCCTTTGGATATTCAAGAGTCATGAGCTCTTCATAAACACTCTCCATGAAATGATAGACCTTCTCTGCTTTTGCTATGTTCCCATTCATGAGCAGAATTAGGAAATATCTTCTCAGCTCACCAATGAAATCTCCAATGCCTAAGACATAATCTGCCTCTGGAATTCCAAGTTCTCCTGGGGAAGGGAACTCTTGGTCTTTCAGATAGCTGTAAAAGAGCATTGCTTCTACAAACTCCTGATGTGCATTTTGAACATAGCCTGTGAAATACAAATCTTGGTGATTTTTGAGCATCTCTTTAAGGTGTTTAACTAATTCCTGAGCTTTATTGAGCCTCTCCTCAGCCAACTCGAAATTCTCTCTATGAAGGGCCTTTATTGCATCGCCGCTTAAACGAACAATATCTCTTGTTGTTTTTAGAGCTTCCTCTCTCAGCGCATCTTTCTCATCAAGAACCTCTCTGATTTCGGTTATTATCTCCGCAATTTTCATTGTCTCCACCAAAACTTGTTAGAGGAAAAACTTAAAAAATATGGGCTTGGCATATCCTACCGCCTTCATCGTCAGCCGTTGTCGGCTTTCCTCGAGCGGCCCCGGAGGCCAAGCCCTGTCCGCCCGGCATCGTCCCTCGCGCTCATAGCTGCCCAAACGCTCCCGCGGTCGGGCCACCGGGCAGGGTCGGATGTCCACTATTTTATCTCTGCCATGAATTTTAAGGATTTTCTCTGTTTAATAACTTTCAGTTATATTCTCTCTATAAAGATATGCCGAAAAATATATAAACGAACCTTCAGAGCTATGCATGAAAAGCTTCACAGGTGATGCTCATGGCAGAGAAAAAGAGGAATATAGTTGTGGAAGAGCTCATTAGGACTCCAGTAGAGATGCAGAAGGTTGAATTAGTTGAAAGAAAGGGAATTGGACACCCGGACAGCATAGCTGACGGTATAGCTGAAGCGGTAAGCAGGGCTCTTTCAAGAGAGTATATCAAAAGATACGGAATTATACTTCACCACAACACCGATCAAGTTGAAGTTGTAGGTGGTAGGGCTTATCCAAGGTTTGGTGGTGGAGAGGTCATAAAGCCGATCTATATCCTTCTCTCTGGTAGAGCCGTCGAGTTCATTGATAGAGAAATGTTTCCAGTCCATGAAGTTGCAATAAAGGCCGCAAAAGAGTATCTGAGAAAAGCTGTTAGACACTTAAACGTTGAGGAGCACGTTGTTATTGATTCAAGAATTGGTCAAGGAAGCGTCGATTTGGTAAGCGTATTCAACAAAGCAAAGGAGAATCCAATTCCTCTGGCCAATGATACATCATTCGGAGTTGGATATGC
>JALTMZ010000129.1:1339-15815 GCA_027001105.1 Thermococcus sp. | reverse complement strand
GTCCTTTTTTCTCCATATCTTTTAGGAGAAGGCTGACTTTTGCCTTTGACACACCAAGCTTTTTAACGAGTTCACTTTGCAGAACAGGCCCATTCTTTAAGAGTTCAATGACTTTCTCTTCATCGCTCCTAAGTACCTCTACTTTCTCTTTACCTTTCCTTTCCTTATATAGCATTCCCGCAAAGAACCCTCCTGCAAATGCAGATACAAATATCACCACAAGCCACAGAGGAGAAAATCCTCTGATTTCACCGGAAAATCCAACTATGAAATAGAACTCCTCCCCTGCTTTAATGTTCTCTCTTCTCCATTCTAAGACAAGTCTGTTTTCTGAGCTTTCTACCATGTCCGGAGATGGTATTATCGGGGAGAGAATTGCGTATCCTTTTGGAATAAACAGTCTTACGTAGAAGACGTTCACAGGCTGATTGAATCTTATATAATAAGCAAATTGCTTCTTATTCTGAACATTTTGCAGCATCCCAGAAGAATAAAAGCTTATTTTGATTGTAATACGATCTCCTTTTTTAACTGGTGGAAATTTTACATACACGGCATTTATCCCGCCGACTATTTTGCTCACGCTTACGTTCACAATCTTCATCTCTCCATTGATTTTAACTATCGCATCAGGGTTTTCTATGGGATAGTCCGAGTAAAAGACATATCTGCTGAAGTTTGTATTTGCTGTTAAACTGATTTCAATCGTTTCCTTTATTGTGTTGTCATTAATTATATCAAAATAAATTGAGTAACTTTCAATGTTGTAGTCATATTCCTCTTGGGAAGAAGTAAATGGAAGGAGGAAAATGAGGACTAACATCATGATTAAAGCTGACTTCCTTCTCTTGGATTTTTGATTTTCAACAGGGGACATACCTCCATACACTCCCTACAGTGAATGCATCTTCCATAATCAACGACAATTTTTCTCGTCTTTGGGTTTATGCTCAGTGCATTTTCTGGACACTTCCCGACACAAACCCCACAGCCAACACATTCATAGGCTCTCTTGATAAGATAGTATGCCTGAATGCCTTCTCTCCGTTCAGGAGCAAATATTCCCTCTTCCCTGAAAACTATTTCGCTGACCTTTATGTAATTTTCCCCTATTTCGACTTCACCAAGAATAGGGGCAACTTCTTTAATCCTTTCCAAGTTTATTGCTGTGTTTAGCTTTACTAAATACCCATTTTCGTGCTCTTCAATTGAATATTTCACAGGTTCCCAGACTCTCTTCTCCGGGAGATCAATTCCAAGCTGCTCTGCCAACTTCTTCTGTCCCCTGCTAAGCTGCTTCCATCTCCAGAACCCATAGGTTATCCATTCTTCAGGAAGATTAAGACGCTTCCTCCATTTTTCGAGTTCTTCTTCCCATTTACCCCACAGTTCTGGCCTTTCTTCTTTAAGTGTATAAATTTCAGCCAAGGATGAGCTCGGACATAGGAAGCATCCGATTCTGTCCAAGCGGTGTTCATATAGTGGATTATACTTCAGCTTCCTTGAAAATATGTAGAGCCAGACTTCAAGGGCGTTCCAGTGGAATATCGGGGAAGCTCCTATCTCATTAGGCACCCAGGGATTTTTCCAAATTCTTGGTTGCTTGTATCTCTGAATGCTCTCATATTTCCTCTGTCCCACAAACATCAAAACACCCTGGGGGTAGTGTTTTTTGATTGTCAGCGTTATAGGGCCGAGTTTTGTGACCTTACAGCACCAGCGATAGTCTCTTCCCGGTGGAGAAAAGACATTTATAGCATGCCAAAAGGAATCCCCAGCATCGGCGACTATAAACTCAATATTTTTGTCCTTAAGCTCTTTTTTCATTTCCTCAATGTACTGCAGAGTCTCTGGGAATTCTATCCCTGTGTTGTTGAAGAAAATCGTAAAACCTTCTCCAAATTCTTCGAGCATCAGTCCAAGAACAGCCAAGCTATCTTTGCCCCCTGAAAATGCAACAGCCATTGGAAGCTTTATCTTCTCAGCACTTTCTCTCATAAACTCTCTTGCTTCTCTAACCCTTTCTTCAAGTGCTGATTTGTTAGCTCTGATAACATCATCAATGGTGGCATTTTTTCCCTCTCTGTAGTTAACACTTCTCTGGTGTCTTGTTTTAATGCCTGTTCCTCTCTCTTTTGGGTCTATAAGCTGCTCATAATCTTTCTTTGCTATTCCTGTAGCAATAACTTCTCCGCTTTCATTCACAATTATGACGTCATCCCCTATCTTAATTGAAGGATCAGCTTCAATTATGCCTACAGGCAGAACATTTGCACCTTTCTTTATTGGCTCCACAGCACCTTCATCCACAACAACCCATTTTCTCATATTCTTTCCAAAGCGCTTCCAAAGTGCAATCGCTCCTTCAACCTTAAGTCCGGGCTTCCATTTAAGCTCCAGTGGATCAAAGCGAAGCCATCCAAAGATGTAACCATCAAATATTATCTCGTAGATATCATCCTCTCCCGGAGTTTTATTCAGGAGAACAATCTTCCCATCAATTATCTCGCCGATATTAACACCATAGTGCTTCTTGAATTCTCTTTTGATGAATTCCAAATCTTTTTCAAAAGCGAATCTAACATCTGCTGGAGGGGTTAAATCTAATTTGAAAACTCCCTCTTTTCCATGAACGTCACACTTTTCTCTGATTAAAGGAACATTGCACTTCTCACACCAGTGGATATAAGCTTTCCCTAAAAATACTGGACCTCTTCTCATCTTCTCACCTAAAGGAAAGAAAGGGAGAGGGTTTATAATACTTAGGTTGAGTTACACTACCCTCCCTTCCGTTCTTCCAATTTCGCTGCTATCCATGCCAGGGCTAAAATAAATATTACTCCACCTACGAAGAATCCTCCACCATACACAATTTTCCACTTCAGTGAAACAGCTTCCACTGTAACAGTGTTGTTTTGTTGGATAATCTTGGGGACCTCTACAATTTTTTCTATGACTTTTGGGGTACATGTGGCATTTTGATTTAGTAAAATATTTTCAGTATGTTCCTTTACTGATGATGTTACTGATAATGTTGTAGATTTTTGGAATAATTTTCCAAAGCTTTTTACTAAAACTTCCACTTCGTACCGTCCCTCTTTTGTGGATATTAAGAACATTTTATATGTCTTTGAGGTACCAGGTTTTAAGGTATCCCTTAAGTGAAGCCACTTTCCATATATCGTAAAGTTCTCTGCAACAACACCGAATCCCTTTGGGAGCGCAACGGTCAAATCAAATGGACTATCTACATTACCTAAATTTGCTATCGTAATATTAAGTGGAATAGGACTCCCGACTGTTCCGTTTAAAGTCTTTACATCAATACTGTAGTTTGGCTCTGCTTTTAGAATTTCTACCCTTTTTGTTTCTGAAGAAAATTCAACTTCTCCTAAACCATAGCATGAAAGCTCGTAAGGAGCATGTGCCAGTACTCTGATGTTCCCTACTGTTAAATTTCCATAAGCTTGGGGTTGTAGTACGAGGGTAAGCTCAATTTTCTCTCCTCTTTTGATTGTGGGAATGTATCTCAGATAGTCATTTACAATAGAGAATATTTTTGAGATATTTGGGAGTATCTCGACATACCTAAGATCGCTTTTTCCAGTGTTTTCTAATATAACCTTAGTCTCAAAAGTGCTATACTGGGTAATCTTGGCCGGAACTTTATAAGAAACATTGAGGAAGGCAACGTCTTCAATTTTTGGTATCTTTTCATTATCTAGAATAATCACGGCCTTGGCTTTTTTTCTCCATTTTCTTCCTTTGTTTCCACGAATCCTATTGAAATTCCGCCATATGAAAGTATGTGTGAAAACTTGCCAATTTTAACTAAACCGCTTTTGAGTGGCATCCCACAGGGATTTTTAATTGAAACATATGCTTGATCAGAGAATATTTTCTCTATTTTTACAATATAGGGTCCAATTTTGGTTGTTTTTCCTTCACTTAGCCAGCTTTCAAAATAGGGAGTTAGGCTAATGTTAAGGTAGGCACCTTCAAGTTCTACCTCCATCCTCAAATAGGTAGACCCAACTAAATCCTTTATTTCTATTCTAAGTCCTTCGGCCTCAAGGACATCTCCAACTTCACTCCAGTAAGTTTTTTGATTAATTTTGAGCTCAACAATTTCCTTTAATGTGCCCTCTTCTTTTGTGATATTATATGACACAAAAGTTATGCTCCATTCACCTATTTTCTTTGGATATCCTCTAGATATATACCCATCAAAAACTGTCGGGGCTAATATTAAAGAAAGCTTTAGGTTTTCGAAATTTATTTCCCCTCCGTTGTATGTGAATTCTTTTGTAATATTTTTATAACTCAGCTCCAACTGTGCTTGCTTTTTTGTCACAGACTTCAAATATATTTTGTAATCTCCAAAGCGCATGGTTTCTCCCTCAAGCAGGTATGGGAAGTTAAGCGTTAGTTTTACATGCCCTCTCTCATTTAGTAGCACATATTCGGAGCTGAGATTGTATTCCCTCCAATAGATATAGTTACTAAGTGGAAGAATTTCCATGTTGGAGTCTTTGTCATCCTTAAATACGACAAAAATTGAACCATCCACCCCAGATATGTCTTTGAGCATTATTTGTGTGTCCCCAATCGTTATTGTCGTTGGTACTTGTAACCATCCATAAAATACAGAGTCTGCTAGGATTCGGGGAAGGAAAATAAAAAAGATCACAACAGCTAGAAAGACTTTTCTCATGGAATCACCCCCAAAAGTGGCCAGATTACCCCCACAAATGTCATCATTTTTTTCATAGCAAGCTCCCCAATATACATTGAGAGAGCAGCAATCCATGTTAATACAACAAAATGATAAATTGAGATTCCTAAATGTCCACCATCTGCTAATTTTATTGAGAAGGAAGACAAAAAAGCATGAAGCAAGAGAATTGCAACTAGAATATAACTCGTTAGCCGTAGGCCGCTTGAAGATGGCACAAATATTATGCTTTGTAGAAACTCCCCGCTGACTTGTATATTTGAGAAGAGGTAATTCATGTATACAGCAACTTGAAATGCTGCTGCAACTGAAAATGCAAAAGCTCCCGTAATCCCATAAATTACACCTTTGAAGCTGGCTACATTTTGTTGTCTCTTCCTTCTGAGTCTCACAAGACGTTCAAAGTTTCTCGAAATTACCATACCCACGTAATCCGGTTCTGCTCCAAGTTTTATGCTCTTTTTGAATATCTCAGAAAATATGCTTATGAGCCAGCTTCCCGTATCTGAAACAAAGTAATCCCATGCCCTTGAATCATTTATTCTCATAGCAACTCTGCGGTAGAGATTTCGTATGTCATGGGTTAATGTTCCAAAGTCGTGAGAGCTAAGATACTTGAGAACGAGATGAAGAGAAGCACCACTTGCTGCCAATGACGAGCTTAAACTCCTTATAAATGCCGGGAAGTTTTCATCTTTTATAATTATGCTCTCCTCTTCATTTCCAATAACCTTACCAACATATGCCAGGGGGGTTAGGACTATTGCGATACTCATAAGAAGGGGCACGTCAAACCTCGGCTTTATTACGAGGATGTATAAAATTGCCATTATTATCATTCCAATAATTGATATTACAGCTGCTTTAATTATTTTTGACTTGCGGGAAGGTATCATTGCAGTTTCTGACCATATTTTGTCTTCGGGCATTTTATGCTTTATAACTACCAAAACACCAATTTCAGTGGCCAAAATAAGTACAAACATAAAAATACTAAGGCTCACAATATCTTGGCCTGTTATTATCGGACCAATTATGATAAAGGTAACCATAAACACGACAGAAATTATAAGTGACGAGTAGATTTCCTTAAATACATCTAAATCATAGAGGGCATTCTCATAGAATGTCTCATAATCATCTATAACAGTCTTTTGTTCTTGGAGCAGATAGTCTTTTAGTTCAACGCCACTGTCCAATGAATATGCCAGCCTTTCAAGAAAATCAGAAAAAACTTTGCTTGGTGTTCTCTTTGCAAGAAATCTCAGCGCCTCAGGCATTCCACGATGGAGCTTGGCTATTAAGTAGTAAACTTTCTTCATATCTGTTGCAATGGGTTCTAGGATTTCCTCTGTGGATAAATTCCATATTAAGTCACTTCTACTCACATCGCTTGTGGATAGAACTGCAAAGTATGTAGCAAAATATGGTATCTTTGAGTTTATTTTGACTTTTTTACTGCTTGCTTTCGCGTAAGGGTATGAGACAGCATAAATCAAGGGCAATAGCGGTATTGCATAGAGGGCTATGCTTACCATACGGGGAATACTCACAAAGCGTGGAGCAATTGATATTACGATGAATAGAACCACTGAAGTAGCTATGCTCGGCCCTAATACAGCCTTTAGGTAACTTCTTATTGTCAAATCTGACTGTGTAAATATCCCCGCCTTCTTCCTTCCCACGTTATCACCTCACAGCCTAAAGCTCAACCCCTCTATTCCCTTCTCATAAAAGTTCTTAATCTCCCTGTAAACTGAGTAATAGTCCATTATGCCTAATTCTATCATCCTTTTGATTATTCTCGCCCTCAAGAAGAGTTCGTTGTATATATCTTTGGGATCCTCGTATCCTGCAACTTCTGCTATTTTTCTTTCAAGGATATATGAGTTGTTCATGCCTCTGAAAATGTGCCTATCTGAAACAGAATCCCATTCGAACACATTTCTTGTAGCAACTCCTCCAAGTTCTTCGTAGTAACCTTCAATCTCAACAACGCTAACAACCCTTCTCAGGAATTTCCCTCTAACATAAACAGCTTGCTGGAAAAGTGCAATATTTAGGTTGTCTATAAATGTGACAGGGACATTAATAGGCGAACCCGTAAAACGCTGAATCATCTTTTTTATATCCCCTGCGTGGAATGTAGAGAGCACGGGATGTCCTGTCTGCATTGCTTGGAATGCTATTGCACCTTCTGCACCTCTAATCTCACCGACAATAATATAGTTTGGTCTTGACCTTAATGCTGCCTTTAGAAGATCGAATAGTGTAACCCTTGACTCTTCTGGACCTCTTTCTCTTGTGGTTAGTCTCTGCCAAGTAGGATGTGGAACTACAACCTCTGGAGTGTCCTCTGCGGTGTAGATTTTTGCATTAGGCTTGATAAAAGGAATGATAGAGTTTAGCGTTGTAGTTTTTCCACTTGCTGTTTCCCCACATACAAATATACTCATACCATATTCAAGTGCAATCCATAAGTAGGCCGCAATTTCTGCAGAGAATGTATTCCAATTAACTAGCTGTACAACACTTAAGGGTGTCGCTGAGAACTTTCTTATAGTAGCACTAGGACCTTTTATACTGACATCTGGACTATATATGATGTTAATTCTTGATCCATCTGGAAGGGTACCATCAACTATGGGGTTCTTATCACTTACAGGTCTTCCCATTCTCTCACTTAAGTTTTTGAAATAGTCAGCTAATCTTATGTTATCCCCGAATGTGATGTTAGTAGGCAAGGACTCGAAAATTTTGTGAACTAAAGAAACGTAATTTGCTCCAATTATGTGAATGTCCTCAATGTATGGATCCCTAATTAGGGGTTCTAAGGGTCCAATGCCCACAATGTCTCGTTTCAGGAGATATCTAAATTTCTCTGCTTCTTCTCTTGTGATATTTACAGTATTTCTTCTAAACAGTCCGCCTTTGCTTACTTTATTTAGAGCCTCATCAAATAGAGAATCAAGAAACATTTCGAATTCCTCTCTATCTTCGGGTATTCTCTTTGTAGGTGCCATTTCTAAGATTTTATCCTTGATAAGCTCGTACTTTTCTTCCTCTTGGGGATTTGTTATGCGAGGTTCTATGACTATATACTTCCTTTCTGTTTTTGGATCACCGTGTATATGGATAAAAATCGGATCTCCAACAGGATAGATTATGTTTGGATATTTTATTTCCTTCATGCTCCTACTAAGCTGGACATGAAACTCCGGGAACTTTCCGGTTTGTTTGACAAAACTGTTTATATACCTCCTTAAATGGGGATTACGTGCCATTGCGATCTCTAAGCTATCACTGAATTTTTCGGCCATTTTACACCACCGCAGCAATTTCTACAATAAACCCTACTCTCGGTTCTACTCTAAATGGGATAATCTTCTGAAATATTCCCATTGCATTGTTATATTTCACAATAGTCGCAGAATTCTTCAAGTCTCCTCCAAAAACTTTCACTTGCAGTCTGACTAATATTGTAGAGATTTCTTCCAAGATTCTTAAGATGTCTCCATCAATATCGTTGGGGTTGACTGTTAGCATTATTACCTTGCCCAAGGAGCTTAATTTTTTAATATGGTCTGCCAATCTCCTCAACTCATCTTCATTGAGAGTAGCTGGTAGCAGGGAAGAAATTGAGTCAATAATCACAACGTCTCTATCCCAGATTCTTGATTCACTTAAAAATCTCGTTAGGAACTTCTCTCTTTTTGAAACTCCGACTAAAAGAGGATACACAGATACAAAAATCAAACGTCGTCTAATTAAGTCCGTAATAATACTGTAACCTAAGGATTCCATTTGATTTATAAATTCAGGTGTTGTATATTGACTCGAAATATAAGAAGCAGTATGGTTATTCCTTAAAAATCCATAGAGAAGTCTTTGAGAGAAAATAGACTTGCCAGTACCTCTATCTCCCTCAATTAGCATTATACTTCCTGAAGGTATTCCTCCCCCTAATCTTCTATGTAGTTCGTCGTTTGGAATTTGAATCTTAAGGAGTGTCCCCATGCTTTTCACCCTATCCTGAATATTAGTGCTCTCTGCTTTCCATTCGAAAGAACAACAACAATTCTATGATACCCTGATGAGAGGAAAGTTGCAACATGAATCTCGCCGACATCATAGGGATAGAGCTGATTCGATGTGGGATTATTTAAGTTAACAAAGGTCAGATTTGAAGAAGGTATCATATTTCCATCAATAAAGATAATAATGGAGTTGGATTCAAATGTGAATGGTACTTTTCCAATATTCTTGATATAAAAGATATAAGCTCCAGTATTATCAGTGGGGATGTTCTCAGGATCGTTTATAATCTCAAAATTCAGTCTCAGATTATATGCCAAGTCTTTTCCTCTAACCGTTATTCCATCAGAAATATCCTGTGTTACAACGTATAATCCTCCAGCAACCATCCCTGCT
Organism: Thermococcus sp.; assembly: GCA_027001105.1. Lineage (GTDB taxonomy): Archaea > Methanobacteriota_B > Thermococci > Thermococcales > Thermococcaceae > Thermococcus_B. Next base: position 6,649 of record JALTMZ010000129.1, on the reverse strand, counting down.
ACCAGCAGAGATGTTATGAAGAGTATAAGTTCTGATGCAACGTTACTTGCCATGTTTATCCCTCCATTGGACAATACCATGCACTATTAATTACCTCCACAGTTCCCGTGCCTGCAGTTTGATTCAACCATATCCATCGCCATTTGAATTTCAGATTGCATCCAGTTTCTGTAACCACAACTAAAGCATGGACATCTGTAGTTTTTGGAACGTTTAGTACTGTTAGGAGCAAAGAGTCTCCAGGCACAATATACTGTTTGTTCTCAATGTCAATGTTACTTGAGGTTAGTACCCCATCATATACAAAGTTCCAGCGAGGTGGAAAGAGTGTTGTGCCGCTATTTGTAATGTTAAATGTAACATCGTAAACAGACACATTAGGCTGGGTAGTATAATCATAAAGCGATACATAAAGCTGTGAAGACTTAGTTATAGTTATAATATTAGCATGATCTTCAATTGCATCGAGTACATTACTGTAAATATTATCTATAGCTGTGTACATTATAGCAAAGGAAATTAGAGCCACTGTGAACAGAAGTGCGAATGACGCTGAGACACTGAAACCCATTGGAATCCCCTATACACCGTACACTTCCTCTAAGATTCTATTTATCACCTTCATTTCGCGTTCTATTGAGTCAAGGATTTCGCGAGTTATTCTAACGCCTCTAAGCCTTTCTATGAACAACAGTGAAATTAAGTGGTCTTGAATGGTTAACTTATCTTCGGGTCTCCAGTTGGGTTCTCTATGATGCGGTTTAGTTCCATTGGCATATCTTAGTAAGGTATTTAGAACATTTTCAGATATCCAACCGATTTCGTAGTAGAACTCCAGTACATTTTCAAGATTCTGCATACCAACACGATCTATTAGGAATCCTAACCACTTTAGAGCTACCATTGTAGATGCCATGTCTTGAGGAATCCTTTCAAGCCGAGCCTTACCATTTGATGAAGCAGCCAATACATCTTTAATTTCCTGAGGTATCTCAAAACTTTTCTCCATAACATTTCCCTCCTCTTCAACAGTTTCAGGCTTTGTAATGTTTATTTCTCCATAATTGGGGAAGGGATTCTCTTCAACAGCTGTTTCCTCAAGAATTGCTTGATCTCTACCAATGCCTTTTTTCTCTATCAGATAGCTTCGAATTTCCTCGATATGTTTGCCAATTTCTTCAACGCGTTTGTCAAGCTTGATGAGCCTTTCTACTTGTCCGGAATATGTTTGGAGTATTCTTTCGATTATTTTGTCGACTTGCTCTGGAGTAAGAATATCCATTTTATTGAGTAATTTTTCTCTTAAATCCTCTATGAGCACATTGGGAATTTTTCCTCGGAGTTTTTTGAGTCTCTCCTCGATCTCTATCTCAGTAATCATTTTATCTTCCCTCCGAAATTACTTCATATATAACTTCGTCGAGATCAATTCCATGAGTTGCCAATAACTTCAAATCTGATTTTAGCTGAACAATCTCGGTTCTTAGTCCCTCTAACTGTCTTTTGAGTTCCTGAATTTCGTTAAGTAGCGGGTTATCTTTTTCTTGGTCTTTAAATGGATTGATTTCTTGAGACACCACCTCATAAAGCATCATAACGTCTTTGATAGTCTTGTTCAATTTTTCAACTTCTTCCTGAACTTCTTGTATTTGGGATTTCAGAGTATCTATGCTAACTTTTATTCTTGGGATGTCATTTTCGATTTCATTTATTCTTGTCATAACTTGATTCAGTAGTTCTTCTTCCTCTTTTTTCGTTTCTTCATTAATCTCGCTCTCTTTGAGATCATCTAGCTTGATTATATCTACATTGCTATCTTTCCCATCCCCCTCCGTTTTTTTCTTGAATTTGTCTTTTAGATATGAGAATGACATCTTTTGCTTCCCTCCGGGAAGTTAATGAAAAAAGTAGTAAAAAGCCGAAAGAAACATTAAGCATCACTTGAGTTCAACAACTTTGTCGTTTGTGCTCAATCCGTAAGCTGTCGGGGTGACAAATTTTGTGAATCCTGGTGCACCAAACTCGGGTCTGACTTCAACCGTGACTTCTGTTCTTGGACCAATACCTCCAAGAGATTTGTAAGCATCAATCGTGAGGATGACTATGTCTCCAGGAGTCAAAGTTGGAACATTGCCGCTAAGGGAATTGTCAGCATCCTGAACAACTATGATACCAAACTTGGTATAGTTGGTCTTTAGGTCACTCCATGGTTTGAGGGTAAAGTCAAACAGTTGTCCAGTTAAGGAGGCTTTGGCATCTCCCTCGTAGGCATAAACCATCTGATTGCTACCATCGCTGATGTAGATCTTAGTTTGGGTGAGATCAATAGGTTCACTTCCAGCATTGAGGGAAATCTGGATAGCAAGGTGGCTTATGGTGTTAGAAGCATTTGCATATCCTGTAACACTGTCGATTTTTAATCCACTTGCTACTTCTTTTGTTGTTTGCCTTCCTGTTGCTTCAGCTCTCTGTTGTAAGTACCCACTTGTGTTGATCAAAACGGCTGCAGCAACTGCGGCTACTAGTACCATGGCTATAAATACAATCAAAGTGCCGATACCAACGGCACCTCTTCTCTTCCTTATAATGTATCCCATCTTTTGGCACCTCCCTTGGAAAGTTCGCAATTTATTATATTATGTCTTGAATATAAATCAATTTTTTGTTTTTGCATAAGCATATAGTGATGTACCTACATATGTATGTATTTACCAAAAAATTAAGTAAATAACAAAAATTCGAAAAATAAATAAAACTAAAGTTTTTCTACAACAAGAACAGATTTTCCAATTTCATGAACCCTAAAATTATAGTTTGTTTGTTCGAGAGAATTTATTATTGCAGATTTGCTGGGAAATTTGATAAACTCCTTTGTTAGTTTTTCAAAAAACTCCCATGCAGAAATCTGGGGATAATTTTCCCTAAATGGCTCTATAATAATCAATTTCCCATTCTCATACAGTGCATTCATTGCAGTATTCATGACTTTTAAAAGTGAAAGCGTGGGGAGATACTCAAGGACAAAGCTCATTATGATGGTGTCATATTTGTTACGAGGGACCATTGTCCTAATGTCAAGTTCCCTGAGAATTACCCAATCGAATCTCAGTTCCTTTATCCTACTCTTTGCTATGCTCAGCATGCCAGGGGAAAAGTCCACACCTACGTATTTTCCGTTAGGTCCTACTAATTTTCCAATTTCTACAGGAGAAACAGAACCACAGCCTAAATCTAAAACTGTCATCTCATCTTTTAGCTTTCCTATAGATGCTATTAACTTTCTGTAAGTACTGTTGAATTCCAGAGAAAGCCTCATATCCCAGAAATCTGCATCCTTATCGAAATCCATTAGAATTTTAGGATGTTCAGGAGTTATAAATGAGTATCTTGTCATTTTGTACATTTCTTCAAATATGGTTATCCAGTCTGGTTGTATATAACTGATGCTCTCCCTGCTGAATGTAATGGTGTAAGAAAAATCCCGCATTCTTATTTCGTTTAGAGTTCTCTCTACTATTCCGATCTCAACATAGGTATCCAAGAGATCCCTTAGCAGAGGTTTATTTTTGATTGAGTTCGTGTTTAGGATGTCAATATAATGTTTCTTTGAAATTAGTTTATTAAATATCCTGTATTCCATCCCCAATTTTAGTATGTTTAGCACAGCTACCTGAATCATTGCTGAGATGTTTTTGTCAATTTTCTTGACAAGCGACTCCATTTTTTACACCTCACATAAATTTCCTATAATAGGATTGATATGACTTCAGCATTTCGACAACCCTTTTCCCATATTCAGAAAGTCTATAATATTTGAACCCATTTTCTTCAATTATTTCAACTAATCCTAAGCTAACAAGGGAACTATGTCCATTATACCTATTCCCCAATCCCACAAGAGCTCCTTTTACATTTGAAGGATCAGAACGAACAACTCTTGCGATTTCAGCAAGATACGTAAAAGAAGGGTATATATTGTATAAATATAGGAGAATTCGCTTTCGGAGCTCACTTCTGTTAATAGAGCGAATTACAAAGGGATCTATAAACAACTATAATCCCCCCAAATAATAATGCCAAACACTTATAGTTTGTCCAAAGAGTACCAGAATCTTTTGGAGAATATCCTATATAAGGTTTACTGCTTAATATATTAAACAAAAAACTATAATTTTAAAAAATGATTTGCTCTTTTGTAAAGTTTCCCAACTGGTAGATTAACTCTCCGTCCACAAAGACCATTTCAACATCACTTCCTTTGGCAGAGTATACCAGATGCGACAATATATTGGTCTCTGGTAGGAAATGCAGCTTATTTATGTTTATAAGAACTAAATCTGCAAGATATCCTTTCTCTATCAATCCCGCTTTAATTTTCAATGCTTTTGCTCCTCCAAGCGTTGCCCAGTAAAATACGTCCTTTGCTGAGGCTTTGGTCGGATCATGATTCCTGACTTTATTCAGTATTGCCGCAAACTTCATCTCCTGGATCATGTCAAGTGAATTATTTGAAGCTGCACAGTCGTTTCCAAGTGCAATGTTGCCTCCTTGTTCCCATAAATCAATTATTGGTGCGACACTCCCCTCAAGCTTTGCCAGACTGACTGCACAATGCACCAACGTTGCTCCACTTTTCGCATAAAGCCCAACTTCCCCCTCACTCAGATAGACGCCATGAACGCCGATGAAGCTCTCATTTAAGACTCCAGCTTTCCTGAGGTATTCAACTGGCAAGATTCCTTCTCTCCTTTTGACTCTCAAAACTTCTTCCCTGCTCTGGGAAACGTGCATATGAATTAACGCCTTTTCGTTTTCAGAGAACTCTTTGATTTCTTTTAAAAGATCAAGAGAAACCGTGTCAGTGGCATGTGGTGCTAACACAGGTCTAACAAGCCCATTCTTGTCTTTCCATCTCTTAAAAAACCTAAATCCCTCTTCTGGCTCTGCAATTGGAAATTCAACTAAATCCATCATGGTCTGTCCAATAAACGCTCTAATGCCAAGCTTTTGAGCTGCTTTGGCTATCTCATCCGCAAAGAAGTAATGGTCGTTGATTACTGTTGAACCGTTGGCGATGGCCTCCGCAATTCCAATAAGTGCCCATTTATGGATTTCCTCTTTGCTCCACTCCTTTTCCATGGGCCAAATGACTTCATTCAGCCACTTATCAAGAGGCAAGTCATCCCCGATTCCCCTAAATTTTGTCATTGCTACGTGGGTATGGGCATTAATAAGCCCGGGAATTAAGAGATAGTCTTCTCCACCAAAAGTTTCATCAACGTCATATTCTCTGAGCTTATCCTTCGGAAT
>JALTMZ010000129.1:0-1329 GCA_027001105.1 Thermococcus sp. | reverse complement strand
ACTGCCATGTCCTCTCTTACTCCGTTAACATCCAGAATGTACTTTGCAATTATCGCCTTCATCCTATCACCTCCAGCGGGAAAATAGTTTCAGCTAATAAGTTATTAAAACTTTTTGTCATTTTGTCAATCGAAATGACAAAGGATTTAAATAATGATTATCTGAAGAAAACTCGATGCACAATGCCAATGTTAATTGAGCTTAGATTGAAGGTTAAAGCGTTAGTATTGTGGATAAATTGAGGGTTGGCTTTTCTTCACTGCTCACGGTTAGTTTAATAAACCCTCAGTTTAACTTTCAAAAAGTTGTGAGGTGATGATTATGATTGAGAAAATTTACTGCGCTCAAGTTAAACCCGAGATGGAAGGAAAAAGAGTTAGATTGGCTGGCTGGGTGTATAGAAAGAGGGAAATCAAAGATAAGGTGTTTATAGTCCTTAGAGACTCAAGCGGAATTATTCAAAGCGTGTTCAAAGAAGAGATTAGCAAAGAGGCTTATGAGACTGCAAAGAAAACCGGAATAGAGTCAAGCGTAATAATTGAGGGCATCGTTAAACAGGATAAGAGAGCCCCTGGAGGAGTTGAAATTCAGGCAGATAAGATTGAGGTTATTCAAAACGTCGAGTTCTTCCCAATTACTAAGGATGCAAGCCCAGAGTTCCTCTTGGATGTCAGGCATCTTCACCTAAGGTCCCCAAAAGTTGCGGCAATAATGAAAGTCAAAGCGACCATGATCCAGGCAGCTCGTGAATGGCTTCTTCAGGATGGCTGGTATGAGGTGTTCCCACCAATATTGGTTACGGGAGCTGTTGAGGGTGGGGCTACTCTATTTAAGCTAAAGTACTTTGATAAAACCGCCTATCTGAGCCAATCAGCTCAGCTTTATCTTGAAGCAGCTATATTTGGTCTTGAAAAAGTTTGGTCTTTAACGCCGAGCTTCAGAGCAGAGAAGAGCAGAACAAGGAGGCACTTGACGGAGTTCTGGCACCTCGAGCTTGAGGCTGCATGGATGGACCTCTGGGACATCATGAAGGTTGAGGAGGAGCTTGTGAGCTACATGGTTCAGCGGACTTTAGAGCTGAGAAGAAAAGAGATTGAAATGTACAGAAAAGACTTCACAACCTTAAAGAACACAGAGCCGCCATTCCCGAGAATAAGTTACGATGAGGCAATTGATATCCTCCAGAGCAAGGGCGTCAGCATAGAGTGGGGCGAAGACATGGGTGCAGATGAGGAAAGGGTTTTGACAGAAGAATTCGACAGACCATTCTTCGTCTATGGCTATCCAAAGCACATCAAGGCGTTCTACATGAAGGAGGATCCAAGCGAC
>JALTMZ010000128.1 GCA_027001105.1 Thermococcus sp. | reverse complement strand
TTCATAATCTGATAGCGTGTAAAAAGAGATAGAAGAATTTGGAGATTTGAATTATCCAATCACTTCCCCAAAAGCGAACTTCTGCTTTACGGAGTTGATCACAATTTCTACCTCATCTCCGATTTTAGTTTGGGGAACAAATACAACAAAACCTTTAATTCTTGCTATGCCATCTCCGCCTTTGCCAAGGGCTTCAATTTTGACCTTATATCTTTCGCCAACCTTAACTGGAGGTTGTCTGCCCCTTGATCTGCTTCTATCAAACTTCTTTCCACCAAACTTCCTATTTTCCAACTCAGACACCACCACAGGGATGTGTGCACTTAAAGCTTCTTTTGAGGCTATTTAAATTTTTTGGTATTTCTTTATGTTTTTCAAAACTTTTGTTGCTAAAATTCATAGAACTGATTTTCGTACATCTGCAAACTTTTCTTAAAATATCAATAAGCAATCATCACATTTTTACTTGACATAGCTTTTGAATTGGGGTTTTACTGGATGACAGAAATCCGATATCCTTTTGCACAAAAAGTTTATATCGCTTCTCATTTAGATACTCATGTAAGCGTTTTATGGGGATGATAAAGATGGCTGATAAGATGATTGCTATTATGAAGAGCAAGCCTGCTTATGGTGCTGAGCTTGTTGAAGTTGATGTTCCCAAGCCAAAAGAGGGAGAGGTTCTCATTAAGGTTTTAGCAACCAGCATCTGCGGAACCGATCTCCATATCTATGAATGGAATGAATGGGCTCAGAGCAGAATTAAGCCACCTCAGATTATGGGGCATGAGGTTGCCGGAGAAGTTGTGGAGGTTGGCCCAGGGGTTGAGGACATACAGGTTGGTGACTATATATCTGCAGAGACGCACATAGTATGTGGCAAGTGTTATCAGTGTAGAACTGGCAATTATCATGTCTGTCAAAATACAAAGATTTTCGGTGTTGATACAGATGGCGTTTTTGCCGAATATGCAATAGTCCCGGCTCAGAACGCATGGAAGAATCCAAAGAATATCCCTCCAGAATATGCAACCCTTCAAGAGCCATTAGGGAATGCTGTTGATACAGTTCTGGCTGAACCTGTTGCTGGAAAAACAGTACTCATAACGGGAGCTGGACCTCTTGGGCTACTTGGTATTACAGTTGCAAAAGCTGCAGGGGCTTCTCTTGTAATAGTAAGTGAGCCAAGCGACTTCAGGAGAGAATTAGCAAGAAAAGTTGGGGCAGATGTTGTCATTAACCCATTTGAGGAAGATGTTGTTAAGGAGGTCAGAGATTTAACAGACGGCAATGGTGTTGATGTATTCCTTGAGTTCAGCGGTGCTCCAAAGGCCCTTGAACAAGGATTGCAGGCAGTAACTCCAGCGGGAAGAGTTTCTCTACTTGGACTCTTTCCAAGGGATGTCTCAATTGACTTTAACAACTTGATAATATTCAAATCACTCACAGTTTATGGAATAACTGGAAGACATCTCTGGCAGACTTGGTACACTGTTTCAAGACTACTTCAGAGCGGGAAACTCAATTTAGACCCAATAATTACCCACAAGTATAAAGGCTTTGACAAGTTTGAAGAGGCATTTGAGCTTATGCGTGCAGGAAAGACTGGAAAGGTTGTGTTTTTCCCACACAGGAAGTGAACTTCTTCTTCTCTATTTATTTCTTAACCGCAATTTTTAAGTAAATGCTTGCTAATTTTCTGCGGGGGTTTAAGATGGAACTAAGTTATCATGAAAAATTAACTCTCATTAAGCTTAAGGACTTAAGAAAGGCAAAATTTGAGGATCTTGTTAATGAAACAGGACTTGACCAAGTTGCAGTAATGAGAGCAGTACTATGGCTTCAAAGCAAAGGGCTTGCAAAGCTTCACGAAAAGAAGAAGAAGGTTATAAAGCTAAAAAAAAAAAAAAAAAAATACGCTGAAATTGAACTTCCCGAAAGAAGGGCTCTAAAGCTTCTTGTTGAGAGGGGAAGAGTGACTCTCAAGGATTTAACGGAAGTTCTTAGTGATGATGAGCTTAAGCCGATAATTGGAATTCTAAGAAAAGAAGGATGGGCAACGGTTAGAAAAGAAAACGGAAAGCTTGTTCTCGAGGTTACAGAGAAGGGCAGAGAAGCACTGAATTTAGATAGGCCCATAGATAAAGCTCTCAAAATTCTTGCTGAAAAGGGTGAGGTTGAAGCTAAAGAAATTGAAGACTTAGTCTCGTTAAACGAGCTTAAACGGAGAAAAATTGCAGAGGATGAGCTTAAAACAGAGAGAGAAGTTGAGATAACCGAAGAGGGGCTTAAGTTAGCAGAAAAGGGCTTAGAACTCAAGGAGGAAATCTCAATCCTCACACCTGAGCTTATAAAGAGCGGCAAGTGGAGAAATGTTGAATTCAAGCGCTTTAATATTAAGGCACCAGTTAGGAGAATTTATCCTGGCAAAAAGCAGCCTTACAGAGCTTTTCTTGATAAGATTAGAAGAAAGCTCATTGAGATGGGCTTCATTGAGATGACCGTTGAAAGTTTAATTGAAACCCAATTCTGGAACTTTGATGCTCTGTTTCAGCCTCAAAATCATCCGGCAAGAGACTGGACAGATACCTATCAGCTTAAGTATCCGAAGTATGGATTCTTGCCAAATGAGGAGCTCGTTGAAAAAGTTAAAGCCTCTCACGAGCACGGCTGGATAACTGGCTCAAGAGGTTGGGGTTACAGATGGGATCCAAGAATGGCTATGATGCTGATGCCGAGGGCTCATGGAACAGCACTGAGTGCTCGCCAGTTGGCTAAGGATATTCAAATTCCAGGGAAATATTTTGCTATTCAAAGGGTCTTCAGGCCAGATGTTTTGGACAGAACTCACTTGATAGAGTTCAACCAAGTTGAAGGATTTGTTATCGGGGAAGATTTGACATTTAAGCACCTTCTTGGAATACTCAAGCGCTTTGCTACCGAGGTTGCAGGGGCGAAGAAAGTGAAGTTTTTACCTGACTATTATCCATTCACAGAGCCCAGTGTCCAGATGAGCGCTAAACATCCAGAGTTAGGTTGGGTAGAGTTTGGAGGGGCTGGGATTTTTAGAGAGGAGATGACTAAGCCTCTCGGAATCGATGTTCCAGTTATTGCATGGGGAATTGGAATTGATAGGTTAGCAATGTTTAAGCTCGGAATTGACGACATAAGGTACCTCTTCAGCTATGATCTAAAGTGGCTTAGAGAGGCTAAGATAATTTGGTGAGGTGAGCAAAATGCCAAAGTTCGATGTTGCTAAGGAGGATTTGGAAAGGCTCATAGGAAAGTCTTTCACGGTTGAGGAGTGGGAAGACTTGTTCCTTTATGCTAAATGTGAGCTCGATGATGTCTGGGAGGAAAACGGCAAAATTTACTTTAAAGCTGATGCAAAAGACACAAACAGACCAGACTTATGGAGTGCTGAGGGAATTGCAAGACAGGTAAAGTGGGCACTGGGAATGAAAAAGGGCTTGCCAGAATACGAAGTTGAAAAGAGTGATATTGTTGTTTATGTTGATGAGAAGCTTAAGGATATCAGACCTTATGGAGTTTATGCAGTTGTTGAAAATATTAGGCTTGATGAGGAAGCTCTTAAACAGCTGATTCAGCTTCAAGAAAAAATTGCTTTAACCTTTGGAAGGAAGAGAAGGGAAGTTGCAATTGGGACTTTTGACTTTGATAAACTCAAGCCCCCCTTTTACTACAAGGCAGTTGAGCCAGATAAGATAAAATTCATCCCTCTGAACTGTGAAAAAGAGATGACCGCTGATGAAATCCTCGAGAAGCACGAGAAAGGACAAGAATATGGGCATCTTATTAAAGGAAAGCCATACTACCCCCTTTTGGTTGACAGCGAGGGCAATGTTCTTTCTATGCCTCCGGTTATAAACTCAGAAACCCACGGAAAAGTCACTGAAAAAACAAGAAACATATTCATAGATATCACTGGCTGGAACTTAAACAAGATAATGCTCGCTTTAAATGTTCTTGTAACGGCTTTAGCAGAGCGCGGCGGAAAGATAAAAAGCGTGAAAGTTGTTTACAGAGACTTTGAAATTGAAACACCTGATTTAACCCCAAAGGAGTTTGAAGTTGAACTTGATTATATCAAAAAGCTTGCTGGAATTGAGTTGAGCGATGGGCAGATTAAGGAGCTCTTGGAGAGAATGTTTTATGAAGTCGAGCTTAAAAATGGAAAAGCCAAACTCAAGTACCCAGCGTTTAGAGACGACATAATGCATGCAAGGGATATATTGGAGGATGTGCTCATCGCTTATGGTTACAACAACATTGAACCAGAGGAACCAAAATTGGCTGTCCAGGGAAAGGGAAACGACTTCATCGAGTTTGAGAATGCCATTAGAGAACTGATGATTGGTTTTGGGCTCCAAGAGGTCATGACGTTTAACCTGACAAACAAAGAAGCCCAGTTCACTAAAATGAATATTCCAGAAGAGGATATAGTTGAAATTGAGAATCC
>JALTMZ010000127.1:11107-16061 GCA_027001105.1 Thermococcus sp. | reverse complement strand
CAATTTAGTAACCTGATCATAAGGGAAGTTAACTTGATTACTAAAGAGTTCAGTGCCATTAACTGATACACTAATAAACGTTGTTCCATTGACATCATCAAACCTAATGACTAAATGATACCAATTATCCCTGAAATATCCCGCATTAATGCTGTATAATCCTGTTGCAGTTAAATCAATAGACAAATCACTCGCTGTACCCGTAGAAAGACCCCACTGTGGCGTTCCTTCATCAAGGTAATAGACTTCAAGAAAAGTGCCATTGCTGAGCATGAATGCAACACCAAACGCTTGTTTGCTATCAGTTGAATAATCGAGCTTGAAGTCTAATTCAACCTGATATGCACCATTTGTTGTTACATATGCATAGTGCGTCATTTGATCATCAACGTTGCTAAAATGAAGCGTTGTGTAATTGTCAATCAAAGAAAAACCCTGCCCCTGCCATTCAGTAGCATCAATAAGCCTCGCTGACACGTTTTTAATATCAACAACTAAAAAGCCGAAAACCAGTAATAAACCCAAAACCAAGCTTAATGCCTTCTTCATTCCCTCACCCTCCCACAGAATAGTCAGTGACTATGCCAAGGAAGATTGACGCCAAAAGAGCAGTCTTTTCGTTCAAAGCAGCCAAAGAGCTCAGAAAAGCACTGAAGTTTCCAGCTTGCTGCCAAAGCGTTAGAAGCCAAGTCATGAGAAGAATGTCGTAAATTAGCACTCTCCAGCCTGCAGTGAAAGGCTTGATGTAGACCACGTTCTTATTGCCCTTGTTAGTTAAGAGCCAGTGAAGAGTAATTCCACCAATAGCTCCAAAGAATGCTGCTTCTTTCGTTAGAGAATCCCACGCAACGTAACCAAAGAATGCTATTATCAGTATGAAGAGGATAAGCTGAACAAGGCTCTTGCTCTTCATACGGCCTTCGCCTCCAGCTGTTTTTTAATGCGTAAAAGCCGTGCTTCCTCGTGCATCAAGCGATTAAGCTCTTTTCTGATGTGCTCAAGCTTTCTATTAATGCGAGCAAGCCTTTTTCTGCTCATTTTCTTCACCTCATGCCTCGTTTGCAAGCTCTTGAAGCTCCTTAGTTGCGTTGTTTTCCACAATAACTTCCTTAGCCTCAGCAGTCTTGCCCTTCAGCATCTTGACGACAATCAGAATTACTATCAGAGCTGCTGCAACCATGAAGAGATACTCCAAAGCGCCTTGAGCCCTCCTTTTCACCAACATTTTCACCTCCAAAATTTTACGCTGATTTCAAACGAAAGCTTATTTTAGCAAAAAGGAAAGACTATCATAGCTCTAATGAAGAAACACAGAACTCATTTAAGTCAATACTCGAAAGAATCTTACGAGAATCTTGCAAGAGTCTTACAAAAATCTTTCAGAAATGTTGAAAAATTAAAGGAGTCCAAGCTCCTTTGCTATTTTCCTGACGTTGATTGTTCCAAATTCCTTCTTGAACATTTCAACAATGCTCTCTCTAACAACTTGCGATGCATTTGACTTTTTTGCCCTTGCAAGCGCTAATACCATAAGCTCGATCTCATCATCGATGTAAAACCCTCTTGTAAAAGCAATGCCACTTTTTCCAATTCTCGAAGCCAACCCCCATCACCTCCTTAAGGTTTTTTCATATTTGCGAGCCCATCTTTTCCTTTCCAACCACCAGGAGAGCTCGAAATAAAACAGAGAACCCATAATAAGCGTTAAAGCAAAAATGAAAAAGCTCAAGACTATCTTAAAGACTAACTCCATTATGAAGCCTCCAACACCTCTTTCAGCTTGTCAACAACACGAGAATAAGCCTCGTCTGCCAAAACAGTCAGATTAAGATAGTGTCTTTCAAGTACTGAGCGAGGAGCACGGCCTTGAATGAAGTCAATGCTCTCTGCTGAAACGCCATGACGAGCTAAGAATGTGGTAAACCACTTCCTTATCGTTGCTGCTGAGACCTTGCCGTGTTGAGGCCAATCCTGAGCGCTCTTGTAATTAACTTTAATCCTCGTGAGCTTCCTTGCCAACCAAAGCGGCATATACGCCCAATAAGCCTTTTTATTGCCCCTATCAACTATCATCAGAGGGTAGCGGGCTATTTTGTCGTTTACGATGTAAAGCTTTTCAGGTTCGTAAGTGTTTAAAAGCTCGACCACGTGACTTAGCCTTAGACCTGTGAAAACTAAGAGCTCAAAAACAAGCTGCTTCTTAAAGCTACGCTTCTTAACCGCTTCATAAGCCTCTCTGAGCTCTTCATCAGTGATGTAGACTCTTTTCACTCCAACGGGACGAGCCTTAATAAAGCGCTTCTTGATGATCATAGCAATGCCGTAGTCAATGTAATCACGCTCCGCCAAGAACGTAAGAAATACTCTCAGACCATTTGCTATGTTCCTCTTGTTGCCTTCCTTGTCAAGGAATTTCTTTATGTCCGGGCCCGTCTTTATAGTATAGTGGACAAAAAAGTAATCAAGCCCTTTAAGGTAGTCTTTCTTTGTTTTCTCGCTTACCTTCCTTGATACTGAGAGCCACTCCGCAAATTCATCTTTATATCGCTCCCAAAGCTCATTTAAGCTTCTCCACTGTAGATCCGCAGGTCCCCGGTTCAAATCCGGGCCGCGGGACCACCAGAATTCTACGAACATACTATCACCTCCTGCAAAGAAAATCTTTCTGAAAATGCTTACTTCTGCTGTATTACCCCAGTTCTCCTTCTCCAGCTAAGAATATTAATATAACATTTTGTTTTAAAAACACATGGTTATTAAACCCATTCAGTAACAAAGCGTAAAAAATAAATACTTCCATAGACATCGTAGCATATCGATGAAACACTTCATGATGCCTGAGGTGTAGTTTATGGAGAAGGATCTTGATGGAATATGGGACAGCATCAAGTTTGGAGAGACCGTTCTTGTGGAGCACTCATCACTTGCATCCCCTGTCAAAGGATTGTATCACCTGATAGAATGGGCAAAAAGAAAAGGATACGGAGTTATTGTTGACGATATTCTGGACACATTGTATCTCTACAAGATCCATATGAAGCTTGCTGGATATGATGAGAGCATTCTGGATAGCATCACAGTTATCAAAGAGGGAGGAAAGATAAACATCGGCAGTGTTGTAAGGAGGTTTCCAATAGAAGAGCCTTCAGTTTATGAACAGGAATACGGAAAGATTTTCAGCTCCGTGGTCAAAGGAAAAGTCATCAACCCCGTTGTTGGATTTGAAAAGCTTCTCTTCTTGGCCAATTCAAGACAGGATCTTCTTTCCATGATTAATATAACCCTCTCTTTTTGCGGAAATGATAAGAGAATAGCATTTTACTTTGTAAACGCGGATATGGCAGAACGCATAAATCCCGAAGTCATGCCCCTACTGGAGGAAGTCGCAACAACCGTTATCAGGATAATAAAAGAAGGAACAAGCCATATGTTCATGGTTCTTAAATCGGTGGACGAGAACATGGAAGGAATGAAAGTCCGGGTGTAGGGGCATGCACGAAATTGCACGAGGCTTTTGGTATGCAGGACATTTTCTGCTGGTGCTTGCCATCTTTGTGACACTCTACATGTTCTACCTTTCAACGAAAGAAACACATAAAACTGAGAGATACCTTATTATGATAGCACTTCTCGCCATTTTCATCGATATTCTCAGCGAGCTGTCCCTTTCAGCCGGAATAACCACCACAGCCCTTTACTTCCTCAGCATTGCTGGAGAATTTGTCGGGGCTTTGATAATTCTTCTCGTGCTTTTCAAAGTAAGGCGCGGAAAGATTGAAATTGAGTTTAAGCCACTCCCACCCACTAACAGAGTAGAGATTAGCATAACCCCCGGACTGCTTTTGCTGAAAGCAGGCGAAACCAACGGTCAGCTTGTCTGCAGATTTTCAAAGGGAAGGCAAAGCCTAATCATCAGCAGAAAGAATGAAGACTACTGGAGAGCCTTAGGATGTGAAGCTCCAGTGATATGGCTGAGCAAGGTGGAAAACGTCAAGAACGCGATCAACCCAAGGAACCTCGAGTACCTGACCCACATAACCGTGCAGCTGATGAAGGGAGAAGGAGAAAAGTTTGTATTCATTGACGGACTGGAATACTTGATTATCGAAAACAGCTTTGATAGAGTCTTCAAGCTTCTAACAACATTAAAGGACTACGCCCTTCTCCACAACACAATGGTCATGGTGGAATTTGACCCAGAGACACTAAGCAAAAAGGAGCTGGCACTCCTACTCAGAGAGTTCCCTATATTTAAAAGAGAGGAATAGCACCGCGATAATTATCAGGTGAAAGAAAAATTTTTAATCTTAAATGTGATGTTAAATTAAGGTGTTTAAAATGAAGAGCTTCCTCACCGAACAGCAGATTAGAATACTTCAGCTTAGAGCCAAAGGACTTAAGCAGAGCGAAATAGCCGAGCTTCTGGGCACAAGCAGGGCAAATGTGAGCATTCTTGAGCACAGAGCATTAGAAAAGATTGAGAAAGCAAGAAATACCCTGTTGATCTGGGAGCAGATAAATTCAAAGATCAGCGTTGAAGTAAAAAAGGGAGAAGACATCTTTACAATTCCAACCAAGCTTTTTAAAAAGGCTGATGAACTTAAAATTAAGGTTCCTTACAGTACAGCCGAGATAATAGCTTTTCTTGTGGAACATGCTCCCATAGAAGATAGGATTGCAAAAAGAGACTTCACCCTCTTCTTAGATGCCCAGGACAAACTTCGAGTTAGTGAATGCCTACTTGAGGACATTGATAAGATAAGGAAGAACAAGGGAAGTGAAAACTCCATTTAGTGCCATTGCCAGCCCGCTGACCGCTCCAGCAAGTTCATCGTCAAGTATTATCCTTGCTGTCCCCAATCCATGAGAAGAAACCCCCATGGCAAGTCCTCTCGCCACTCTATCCTTGACTCTGATGAGATTCAACACCTCAACGCCAACTGCATTTCCCATT
>JALTMZ010000127.1:0-11097 GCA_027001105.1 Thermococcus sp. | reverse complement strand
CCCAGTCAGGATAACAAGAACAGCCGTTAAGGCAGGAATGCCCCCTATCTTCTCGCTGACTCCAATAGCTATTGCCGTGGTTATGCTCTTAGGGGCAATGCTGAGCAGAACTATTTCTTCTGCCCCTAAAATCTTTGCAATGTAGAAGGCGCTCAATATCGCAACAATGCCCCCAAATGGTATTCCCAAGGCAATTTCCTTCGAGTAAGTCTTAATAACTTCTCGCTGTTTGTATAAAGGAATAGCCAAGCTCACAACCGCTGGACCAAGAAGAAAGCTCAGTATCTGGGCACTTTCCATATAGGTCTGATAGCTTATGCCAAATGCCTTCAAAATCACAGCAATTACAAGTATGGAGAGAAGAACGGGATTCAAGTAGAAAGACCTTTTCTTCTGGTAGAGCTTTGAGAACAGGTAAAATAAAGCCAAAGTTAAGAAGATTCCAAAGCTGTTCATACCCTCTTCCCCCCTAAAAATTCAACAAATTTGGCAGTTAAAATTATTGTTACAAAGAAACTT
Organism: Thermococcus sp.; assembly: GCA_027001105.1. Taxonomy (GTDB): domain Archaea; phylum Methanobacteriota_B; class Thermococci; order Thermococcales; family Thermococcaceae; genus Thermococcus_B. The sequence continues at coordinate 10,578 of JALTMZ010000127.1, read as the reverse complement.
ACTATCAAAGCTGCAAAAATTGGCACCGCTTGACTTTTGATTAGCCCCCAATATAAAACTATGCCGACTCCAGGAGGAATAAACATTATGCTCATGTTTTTCACAAATAACTCGGCTTCTTTTTCAACATCCTCAATTTTAACAACATTAAAAATCAGCGCTAAGGTGAGAAGGATCATGCCCACTACATTGCCAGGAATTGGAAGATTCAAACCCCTAACCACAATCTCCCCCAGAAAGAGAAAGCCAAAGATTATAGCCAATCCCTTATACATAGTGCATCAGAATAAATTAAGAGGAAAGATATAAAAATCATACCTTCTCTAAAAGCCCTTCGACTTGTTTCTTGTCTGCCAAGTTGACAGCCTTGATGCCCCAAAGCTTAGCTATGAATCCAAGTTCGGTGGTGTAATCTCCGGGAACAGCGGAAAGGTGATTTGCACCCATAATTGCAATGAACTTCTCCTTGTCGAGAGGATTTTTCACAGCTGTATGCGGCCACTGCTTACCCCATTTAAGCTTTTTCTCGATTTCTTCAGTTATCTCGACTCCTTCGCCCAGGAAGTAAAGCAGATAGTATTCCCCGTCAATCCTGATGAGTCTTGCGATTGTTAAAGTGGTCTTTGGAGTTCTATATGTTAAAGCTCCGCCACTCTTTCCTTGGCACTGTCCTTGTATCGTCGTTGCACTCAGATTTTCCTCCGGATTTTCGCTCAGCTTTGCGTAGTAAAGCGAAGAGGCTCCACAGTTTGCTATCAGGACGAGCTCGTCATCAACATATTTTATATCCCCAAAAAGAGGAGGCTTCCCGCTTAGGTAGAACAGTAAAATCGAGCTTATTGTTCCCTTAATGTCCCCCTCACAGGTGGCTGGAATCACTGGTTTCTTTCCTTTCGCATCTAAGTCAAATGGAAACAGTGCTGGAATTAAACAGGCTGTAACTCCATAAATTTCACTCAGCTCTGGCTGGCATTTAATCGAAACTCCCGCAACCTCATTTTTATATTGCTCCCAAATGTCCTTTGCCGCCAGATAGATAGCTATCTGCCTTCTCAGAGCTTCTTGGGTCAACATAACATTGTCGAACTTTACTTTAGCTTTTGAAGTGAGCCAGTCATAGAACTCCTCCACACTAACCCTCAGTTTTTCATCACTCAGCATTTCGTCAGCTTTTCTGACAATCAAATACTGATCAAGCATTAAGAAATCTCCAAGGAAGCGCTTTAGTCTTGGCAGATCATCCATTAAATGCTCCATTCCCAACGTATAAGGTGCTCCCCAGATGAGAAGGGACTTCTTGGAGAGCTTTGATACTGCTTCAACTGCCCTAACCCATGCCTTGACTTTTCCAATATCCCCTTTTAGTCTTGTGTGATGAAGTGCATAATAGTTCACGGCACTTTCCCAAAGTGATGATCCAACGGATGTTATGCAAGTCGTTCCTGCCCACGTTGGATCGTCATCTGCATACAAAAGCAGAGGTTTGTTTGTTTCTTTAGCCAGAAGGGTTACAAGGTTACTTTCGGTCCAGTGCCACAAGCCGAGGATTATTCCGCTTACATCTTTTGAGTTTATTATCCTTGCTGCCTCAAGAACTTCTTCTTTGCCATCAATCCCAAAGTTCTCCCCTTTTTCAAACGCTTCATACTTTTTCAGCTCTTTATTGACATCTAAAACCCCAAATTCTTTCAAGGCTTCAATTAAAGCTCTGTGCTTCTCCATTAACGCTCTCTCACGTTCTTCTGAAAGAGCAGTAGGTCGAGGATCAGTAAAAGTTGCAATGGCTATCATTCCAACCACCTCAAGTTAATATAAGCTTAATCTTTGTAGTTTCATAATCCTCTAAGACTGCAAACATTCCCCCAATTTTGAAAATGCCCTTTTCTGTCTCCAAGTCAAAATTATCAATTCCCTCCTCCATTGCCACTGTGTATCCAACAACCCTTCCTCTGAGCTGCTCAATCTCACCCGTGCTCAAATTTTTTGCAATTATCTCGGCATAAATGTTGCTGTCATTCAGGTGTCTTCTTATAACATCTACAGCATGGAAAGTGGTAAAGAATCTCAGATCGTTCTTCCGGTTTATGTCCTCAAGTATCAGCTTTGATTCTTTAAATGCTTCTCTGATAAAGCTGTACTGAGAAAATATAATTTCGGGATAGGTTGCCTTAAAGCTTGGAGGGTTTCTGGGTCTAAAGCCTATGTTCTGAATATCAATGACTTCCCTACCATCAAACATCCCAATAAAGTGGTTCAATTTGTGGAATTTTCTAACAAAGAGATTTCCAATCTCGATAAAATCTACCAAATCTATTTTTTCTTCAGTATATAAACACACCGTGACCTCTCGTCTCAATGCTTGCTTTATATTGTTTTCAATCTTCTCAAAGAATTTTTCAGGTGCCACGAGGATAACCTCATATTGTGAGGCATCAAGTGATTCCTTAACCATTTCTACCGCTTCATCCAAGTCTTTAGTTCTCCATATCCCTGGCCTTTCTTCTTCCTTGACTTTGATCTTCTTGAGCTCCTCCTCAAGTTGCCGCTTTATGTCTTCCACTTCTTTCTTAAACTTGAGGAAGGCTATTGAAGGAGAGAACGCAACATAGACTCTTGGAGAACTCTCAATTTCACTTACAAAGCCTCTTGTTTTTAGTGAAGCTATGGTGTCATACACTCTGTTATATGGCACTCCACTCCTTTCAGATATTTCCTTTGCTGTGCTTGGACCATAAACCAGCAGTGCCCAATAAGTTAAGACTTCATACTTTGTAAAGCCAAGCCTGGTAAGCATTGTAAGGACCTTTTCGCTTATCTCCATTTTCATCACTGTTGAATAAATGAGTTGAAAAGGTCTAAATACCTTTCTAAGTGTCTTGTTATTAGGAAGTTCTCCTTAACTCTTTCCTTGGCATTTTTGCCCATTTCCTTTGCAATTTCTGGATGTTTGAGCAAGTAGACAGTCTTTTCAGCCGCTTCGTTAACTGTCTTAATTAAAAAGCCCGTCTTGCCATCAATTACTTGGAGCTTAATCCCACCAACTGCTCTACCTACAATTGGTTTTTCCTTCCACATGGCTTCACTAACGGTTAACCCAAATCCTTCCCTTGTTGACATCTGAAGAACAACGTCGCTCGCCCTTTGGAACGCATTAACCTCTTTAGCATGGACGCCAATCAAATTTGTCAGTATCTTTACATCATAGTCTTCCCCAATTTTTCTAAGCACTTTTTCAAAGTATATCCATCCCTCAGGATCATCATGTGCCATTGCACTGACAAGCAAAAGCTGAACATCAGGTATCTTTTCTTTGACTTTTCTATAAACATCAATTACGTCGAAAACTCCCTTCCATGGATCGAATCTTGCAACTTGAGTTATCTTTGGTCTGTCTGGATCCACATCAAACTTCTCCAAAATCTTTAAAATTTCACTTTCTTTTAGTTCGATGTTTTTTTCGCTGAGCGGATCAATGGATGGAGGCATTATAATGACCCTATCTTTATCAAGATCACTTTGTGCATATTCAGGCATATGGAAGATATAACGGTCATATTTTTCAACAAATTGCCTTAAAAATGTCCAAAATTCAAGATTTGGATCACTTAAATCTATGTGACATCTCCATATCCACGGCTGCCTTTTATCATAAAAGCTTATTAGCGGAGCAGGCTGTGGATCATGGATAACGACAAAGTCATAGATACTTGGATCAAAATTCTCAGAGTTCCTCCTGTTAATTTCGAGATATAGCTGCTTCATTTCTTCTGTAAGCTTCAGCTCCTTGTTCCCCTGGAGAGCATTGTGAAATGACTTGGTAACCTTAAAAAACTCGTCCGTTCCTTCAATCACAAACCATCTTGCATCAATTCCGAGGCTTCTCGTCAGGGGTATCAGGTTGTGAAGTATCTCAGCGACTCCTCCACCATATGCTGTGGAATTAACATTGACAAGTGATTTTCCTTTGAGTCTTTCTGCCTTTTCTTTTATTCTGGCTATAGTCTCTTCACCAACTACACTTGAATATGTGTCAATACTCTTGCTTCTGAGCTTGGTAACTTCAAACATTATTACCACCATTTTTTACTTTTAGTATATACCATGACAGATGATTTTTATACCTTAATCGTATAAAAACTTTTTTGCAAAAATTTCCCCAGATGAATGGGCTAAAACATTTCAGATTCTGGATATATATCAAGATGTTTTTGTAATTTAACAAGCTCAAATATGCCCAATGCCACATGATATACATCCATTGTGTTCCGAAAAATATAAATATACTAAAAGTAAATACATCGATGAACAATTTCGAAGAGGTGTCCATTAATGAAGCGTGGTGTTAGGAAATTTGCCCTGCTATTGAGCCTGTTTTTGTTAAGTGCTATAGTGGCTGGATGTATCTCCCAAAAAGAGGCAACTACACCGACAAGCCCCTCTCCCACAAGTTCCCCCACCTCACCAACACAGACACAACAAAAGACTGTTGAGGTTATTGTATACGGTCAGTGGGGAGGAGTTGAGGGACAAAACTTCCAAAATGCTCTAAAGCAATATGAAAAGGAACACCCAAATGTTAAGATCAAGTACGTAATCCAATCAAAATTAAGAGATGCCGTTCTTACTGAGCTCGCAACTGGATCACCTGGTTTTGATATAGCAATTCTACCATGGCCTGCCTTAATAAAGGAGCTTGGAGAAAAAGGACAGCTTGAACCGCTGAACTCAGTGGTTGATGCATACAAGGGGGAGATAATGGAGAACCTCCTTGAGCCTGTTAAATCTGGAAACACCTACTATGGAGTTCCTATAAAGGCATGGGCTAAACCAGGTATATGGTACAACGTACATGTATTCAAGAACAACAATCTTGAGCCTCCAAAGACACTGGACGAGCTTAAACAAGTTTGCGACGTGCTAAAGAGTAAGGGCATTCAGCCAATGGCGAGCGGTGCCGCCGACAAATGGCCTTTAAGTGATATATTCGAGGCTGTTCTGATCAGAGTTGGTGGTCCAGAGCTTCACCAGAAGCTCATGAAGCATGAAGTGAAGTGGACAGATCCTCAGGTAGTTGAAGCATTTAAGATACTCAGCGACCTTCTCAAACAGGGTTGCTATGGTGATCCAAAGGTTGCAATTGGTGAAAAGTGGGAGGCACAAGTCGCAAGATTAGGAAAAGGAGAAGTCGCAATGTACTTCATGGGTAACTGGATTAACCTGATGCTTCAGAAAGAGGGTTACAAACCAGGTGTTGATTACGATCTGATTCCATTCCCAGAGATTAATCCAAACGTTGACTTCGCAATTGTGGCAGGTGGAGATTGGATAATCATTCCAAAGAACGCTCCTCACAAAGAAGCTGCACTTGAACTGGCAAAATGGTTTGCAGGCCCCGAATATCAGAAGATAATGGTCGAGCAGAAAGGCTACCTGGCTCCAAATCTCAAGGTTCCAAAGAGCGCTTATGATCCAGTAGATGCGAAGATCATCGACATGATGGCAAAGTACACTGTTGTGCCAGATTTGGATGATAATGTTCCCTCAGGATTCCAGCCTGTAATCTGGAACAAGCTGTTCGAACTCTGGGCCAACCCAGACAACTACAAGCAAATCGCTCAAGAGCTCGAACAGGCAGCTCAGCAGTACTACAAGTCGTGAGGTGTTTTAAATGGGCAGAAGGGTGAACAAAGACTTCTTTATCCTAATGACGCCCGCCTTTATTTTGCTTTTTATTTTTATCATATACCCAATTCTAAACACGTTCTACTTAGGATTTACAAAATGGGATGGATTCACGAATCCCCAATTTGTCGGGCTTGAGAATTATAAAACCATGATGAATGATCCCCTCTTTTGGACTTCTGTAAAAAACAATCTCTTCATATTCATAATATTCCTACCTTTGGTAACCTTGCTTGGGCTTGGTTTTGCGCTCTTACTCCACAACAAGGCTGTGGTTGGGAGAAATGTTTTGAGAGGGCTTGTAATGCTTGGTATGGTCATGCCGCTAACCGTTGTTGGTATTGTTTGGATGCTCCTCCTTGATCCATATTCAGGCATTGTGAACAAAATCATTGAAATATTTGGAGGGCAACCAAGAGCATGGATACAAGACCCCTCCACGGCGATATATTTCATCATAATTGGTTCACTGTGGGCGTGGCAAGGTTTTACAACGACGGTGTTTTTAGCTGGTCTTGAGGGACTTGATGTTGAGGTTCTTGAAGCATCTGTAATTGATGGTGCAAATCCTTGGCAACGCTTTAGGTATGTTATATTACCACTTCTGAAACCAGCTTTAATTGTAGTTGTGACAATGAGCTCAATTTATATTCTAAAGGTATTCGATCTCATATATGTCCTTTCTGGAGGAGAGTCCATACCAATGTACCTCTCAGTCCTGGCATATATGATATATTACGAAATCTTCTACATGCTCAAATGGGGCTATGCAGCTGCAATAGCTACCCTGCTTACCGTTGCAGTGTTCCTGTTTTCAATAGGAATGCTGAAGAGGATGATTGAGGAAAGGGGTGTTGAAGCATGAAAGTAACAAGGAGGTACAAAATAACGATAAATGCCGTTGCATGGATCCTGGGGATTATCCTCTTAATTCCCTTAATAGCTCTAATAATGGCATCAATAAGGCCATTCAGTGAAATAGTTGCAGGATGGTGGAATTTGAGCAATGCTCATTTCACCCTTGAAAACTACAGAACTGTACTTGCAGCCGGACTATGGAGAAATATTCTGAACTCCCTCTTAATTGCAGTCTTTGCAACCATACTACCAATATTGATAGCGGGAATGGCAGCATATGGATTTACAGCATTCAGTTTTCCAATCAAAACAATGATATTCCTAACTTTGGTTGCCATTCAAGTAATTCCCCAGCAGGCAGTTATAGTGCCTCTGCTAAAACTTTTCAGAGACTTGCACATGTACAATCAGTTTTACGGTATAATTCTTGTTCATTCTGCATTTGCACTGCCATGGACGATATTCTTCTTGAGGAACTTCTTTATCTCCATCCCAAAGGATTATGAGGAAGCCGCAAGAATAGATGGGCTTGGAGATATTGGGATATACTTTAGGATAATCCTTCCGATTGCAATGCCTGCAGTCATCAGTGTTGCTGTGGTTCAGTTCATCTTTGTATGGCAAGATCTGTTCTTTGCAATAACCCTACTCAGACCCGAAAAATGGCCAGTCTCTGCTGGAGTTACAAGATTTATAAGCCGTTATAATCCAAATTGGGGCCAACTAACAGCAGCTGGTGTCTTAGCAATAATTGTGCCAATTGTTGTGTATGTGTTAATGCAGAAGTACTACATGAAAGGTGTCTCAGGGGGCATAAAGGGCTGAACTTTCCATTTTTCTTTTTATTGGGAAGGAGGTGGAATAAATGGACTTTGTTTTAGGGGTTAACTATTGGCCCAGAAAGAAGGCCATGTTCTGGTGGAAACAATTTGATGAAAAAGAAGTGCGAGAAGAGTTTTCAATTATCAAAGAGCTCAATCTTGATGTAGTTAGAATTTTTTTGCTTTGGGAAGATTTCCAGCCAGAAATCGATAAAATAGACGACAGAAATATGAAAAATCTTAAAAAAGTGCTTGATATAGCCAAGGAATTGGATTTAATGGTAATCCCCACCTTTTTTATAGGACACATGAGCGGTATAAACTGGCTTCCTGAATGGCTGTTAGAGGACATTCCACATGAAAGATTTCTGACGTATTCTAACGGAAAAATCGTCGATAAGAGAGCAAGAGACATCTATGAGGATAAAGAGATACTAAAAGCCGAAGAGCTACTTTTAGATACCGTGACTTCAGAACTTAGAGATTTTCCTAACATATATGCCTGGGACATATCAAATGAGATAGATAACGTGAGAATACCGAGAACTCCGGAAGTTGCAAAAAGGTGGCTGAAATTTGTTTATGAGACTATAAAATTAAACGACTCAAGACCGGTAACATTCGGAATACACCAGGAGGATATCGACAGAAACAAAAACTTTAGGGTACCAGATGTTGCTCAGTACAATGATTTTCTCTGTATGCATGCATATTCTGTATATACAGACTTTACAGATCCTCTCGATCCGTATTTTGTTCCCTTTGCATGCATATTAACAAAAGCACTTGGAGGGAAGAATGTCCTGATGGAAGAATTCGGAATGCCAACTACTCAAGATGCCACAAAGAAAATAGTGTCTGCAACTGGAAAGGATATTACAGAACATTACCTGATTAATGAAAAAGAAGCTGCAGAGTGGCTCAAAGAGACATTAAAATTGCTTTATGAGTTCGGCACAATCGGTGCCCTTTACTGGAACTTCTCAGATTACCATGAGAGTCTATGGGATAAACCCCCATTTGATAAAGCAATTCATGAGAGATTTTTTGGTATTCTCAGGAGTGATGGAAGCCTGAAACCAGCTGCATTTGTTCTAAAGGAATTTAAAGAGAAAATACCAAGCCTTAAGAGAACTGAATATGTCCCAATTAACGTTCCCAAAAACTACTACGAAAAACCTAAAGAGAATTTAGTCAAGTTATATAAGGAATTCCTCAGAAAAATAGGGAGGTAGCCACATATGAACTACAGATTTCCTCCACGCTATGGCCCTGAATGGGGAAGCGGTGGGATTTTCGGGCTAAGATATCACAACGAAGTTCTTTACTTCACAGTTGCATTTGAAGCGGAAGCCCATTTTGTAAAAGAAGATTCACACAGAATTTACGAATTTGAACTTGTTGGCGAAAAACCGACATCTGGAGGAGACACATACAATGCCGTCGATGTTGTCGATGAGTTCATTTACTTTGGGGGATGGGTTCATGCCCCTGCAATCTATGAAGGAAAAGGCAATGGAAGATCAACGATAAATTTCGTCAACAAGTACTCCCATGTTCATGAATACGATACCGAAAACGACTCAATACGCTTGGTCTGGAAGGAATCCATTCATCATCCAACAGACTGGGCTGGAGAGGTCAGTGATATAATCTACAACCCATACACCGATGAACTGCTGTTAGCAAGAGAAGATGGACATCAAAACTTGGGGATATACTCTTTGGACAGGAAAAGGGGCAAGATAAAGCTGCTCAATTCTGCCCCAAGTCCAAAAGGGACAATTGTTCACGACACTGCATTTTTCGGCGTTGGAAAAAACTTTGCAAAGGGCCTTGAAGAGATTCATGCCTTGGATATGATTACCGGAAGATGGGAGAGATTCCCACTTGGAGAAAGTGTCGATGGGAATCCCTATCTATACCCCCATATTGGAGCAATGGGCAGTGCATATAACAGAGCATTTGCCTTTGTGAGAGGAGGTCTTTTTGTGGGAAATCCACTTAACGATGAACCATTTGAGTTCTTCAGGCTCTTTGACTTCTACACATTCTATGCTCCCTTCAGGGTCAACGCACTTCCCTTAGATGGAGGACTGCTGGTAGCATACAATGCACACCACGACGGCATTTACAAGCCAAGAACCCCCGAAGAAATGAACTTTGCAAAGTTAACGAACACGATAGTTGGACCAAGCGTTCTGATTTACATATCCCCACCTATGGTCAAAATAGTTGGAAGTTTTGGTGCAAGAATTACAAGCATGGAAAAAGCCAAAGGAAAGCTGTTGCTCGGTACAAACACAACACCAAACACAGGTGCACTTGATGCGACGCCCTTCGACACAGGCAACAAGGACATAGTTGTCCTTGATGAAAAAATACTGCAAGAAAGACCACCTGCAGTTGCCTTCTCCGTACCTTTGGCATATCCATCACTGGCAATGCAGAAAGGAGGAACCTTTGGAGGAATTCCTCTTGACGGATACAAAAATCCCCGCATAATTATCTATGCATCAAAAGATAACGAACTAACAATCTATGAATACGATCTCACACTGCCTCCTGCTGATGCTTATTCTGATAAATTCGATATTAAAAAGAGCAAGAACATAATTGAACTGGAGTCATTTAGCGGAATAGTATCCTTCAGGCTTAAAGAAGAAGATTTCCAAGGAAGAGTTAGAATCGAGCTTAAATAATAATTCCAAGAGTAAGTGGTGATGCACAATGATATTTTCAATAGGTGAAATCCTCATAGATTTTATAGCAAAAGAGGAAGGTCCACTAAAAAAAGTTAGCACCTTTGAAAAGCACGCCGGGGGAGCACCAGCCAACGTAACTGTAGGACTGGCAAGACTAAAAACCCCTGCAGCATTAATAAGCAAAGTTGGAACAGATCCATTTGGCGAATTCTTAGTTGAACAGCTCGAAAAAGAAGGTGTGAACATAAAATACATAAGATTTGACAGGGAGAAACATACCGGCGTTGTTTTTGTTCAACTAATCGGTGCCAAGCCAGAATTCATCCTCTATGATGGAGTTGCATATTTCAATCTGAAAATTGACGACATAGACTTTTCTTTCCTCAAAAAAGCCTCTTTGCTTCACTTTGGAAGTGTTCTGTTTGCAAGAGAACCGAGCAGGAGCACTGTTTTTAAAGTAATTAAAAGAGCAAAGGGCAAAATCACAGTAAGCTATGATGTGAACATACGCC
>JALTMZ010000126.1 GCA_027001105.1 Thermococcus sp. | reverse complement strand
AAGAATACTTGACAATGCCGGTCAGTGAAGTACCCGATCCTTGGAGATGTCATAACAGCTATGCAGAGCATTTCATGGAGCTCTTTGAAAGTGAAGTTGAAAAACTCGGCATAGAAGTTGATTTCCTGAGAGCAAGCAAGCTTTACAAGAGTGGAGAATATGCAAACGACATAAAAAAGGCTCTTGAGAATAGAAACAAGATAGTTGCAATTCTTAACAAATTCCGTGACATGGCAAAACAACCTCATTTAGAAGAGAGTTGGCAACCTGTTCAAATCTACTGTCCAAAGTGTAGAAAAGAGGCAGATTTTATTCAGTGGGACGGTGAATGGAAGATAAAATACAGGTGTCCTCACTGTGGAAGTGAAGGGGAGACAGACATAAGGGAGGGAAATGTAAAGCTGAGATGGCGTGTGGATTGGCCCATGAGATGGGCACACTTTGGAGTCGATTTCGAGCCTGCAGGAAAAGATCACCTGGTAGCTGGTTCGAGTTTTGATACTGGGAGAGAAATTATCAAAGCAGTTTATGGCAAAGAGCCTCCACTAACACTCATGTATGAGTTTGTTGGAATAAAAGGACAAAAAGGCAAAATAAGCGGCTCAAAGGGCAACGTTATCTTACTTAGTGACCTCTATGAAGTTCTTGAGCCTGGAGTAATCAGGTTCCTCTATGCCAGACACAGGCCAAATAAAGAGATCAAGATTGATCTCGGTTTGGGTTTGCTGAACCTCTATGATGAGTTCGACAAAGTCGAGCGCATATACTTTGGTCTCGAAAAGGCAAAAAATGAAGAAGAAGAAATTGAGCTCAAAAGAACATATGAACTCTCAATGCCAAAGATTCCAGAGAGGTTAGTTGCCCAAGCACCATTTAGATTCCTTGTTGTCCTTGTACAGATGCCACACTTGGATGAGAGTAAAATTATTGAAATTCTCAAAAAGCAGGGTCACGTCCCACAGAATCTTACCGAAGAAGATGCTGAAAGAATTAAACTCAGAATTATGCTTGCAAAGAACTGGGTAAGCAAATACGCTCCAGATACGGTGAAATTCTCAATCCTCCAAGAGCTTCCAAGAATTGAGATAAGCGAAGAGATTAAAGAAGCCCTTAATGAAGTTGCTACATGGTTGGAGAGTAGAGAGGAGTTCAGCGTTGATGAGCTTAACAATATAATCTTTGATGCTGCAAAGAAGCGCAACATTCCAAGCAAACAGTGGTTCAAGATTCTCTATCAGCTCTTCATCGGCAAAGACAGAGGACCGAGATTAGCAAGCTTCTTAGCTTCTCTTGACAGAAAATTCATAATCAGAAGGCTTAGGCTTGAAGCTTAATTTCCTATTTTCGATTATATTTTGCCCAAAGAGAACGAAAATCTCAAAATTTTCAGAAAATCCTACATTTAGCTCTGCACTATCTTTTTAACATTTCATTCTCCAAAGTTCTATGGTGGTAATGGTGGAGTTTAATCTCATTATCGCTGGAGTTGGGGGTCAAGGGGGGTTAACTCTTTCAAGGATAATCGGAAATGCTGCAATGCATGAGGGTTACAGGGTCAGAATAGGAGAAACACTTGGCATGAGCCAGCGATATGGTAGTGTTCTCTCATATCTGCGCTTTGGTGAAGAGGTTTACTCCCCACTCATTGAAGAAGGTGGGGCTGATCTAATGCTCGCTTTAGAACCAGCAGAAGCCCTAAGAAATGCACGCTTTTTAAGCAAAAAGAGCTATGCAATTGTAAATACCTATCCAATACACACAGCGACAACATTGGTAGGAAAGGAAAAGTATCCCAATTTAGATGAAATAAAAGAAGCGCTCCTGAAGATTTGTCCCACTGATATGCTCAACTTCCAAGAGGTGGCAGATAAAATAAATCCAAGAACTTTGGGTGTTGTAATGCTTGGCTATGCCTATGGAAGGGGTCTCATTCCCCTTAAAAAAGACAGTTTAAGAGAAGGAATAAAAGAAACTCTTAAAGAAAAACTCTGGGAAATTAACTTTAGGGCTCTTGAAGAAGGCATAAAATTAGCCCGTTGACTTTGCTTTTCTCATAATCTTTATATATTCTGCACAATCTATATAGGCATTGACCGTTAGTAATTTCAACACTGGTGAGAATTATGATGATATATACAGGAATAGATAAGAGGGAATGGCTTTTGGCATTCTTGAGGTGGTAAAAGATGGAATTCAGAAAAATTCAGTTTACTGGCAGGAGCTCCTATATAATCTCCCTTCCAAAAAAATGGATTAAGGAAAATAATTTAAAACAAGGAGATGTTGTGCCGCTGGTCATTAATCCGGATGGTTCAATAACAATCCTTCCAAAAGAACCTAAAGAAATTAGCGAAAAGAAAGAGTTAATGATTTCAGAAGAATATTCACCAGACATGGCCATAAGGCTTATTATCTCGGCGTACATCCAGGGCTATGATGTTCTTGAGATTAAGTTCACAAAGGAGCTACCTCATTACAAAGTCAAAATTAGAAAAGTGATTCAAAGCCTGCCGGGAGTGGAGATAATACTTGATGAACCCACAAGAATAGTCGGTAAAAGCCTGCTTGCTGATGAGGAAATAAACCTTAGGGAGATCCTGGAGAGGATAAACTCAATAATAGTGTCCATGCTTGAGGATCTATACTTCATGAAAAAATCTCAGACAAAAGAACTAATTAGAGACATCAACGACCTCGAAAACGAGCTTGATAGATTTTATTTTCTCACAATTAGGGCTGTCAACAAAATACTTTCTAAGAGGAGTTTAATCGAAGAAAGCGGAATCGCCAGGAGAAGCTTTGATTTAATTGGAATCTTGTTCATAGTCCGCAACATTGAAAGAATTGGGGATCACATCATCAGGATTGCCGAAAATTTTGATGATGACATTGAGATTGAATATATAAGGAAGATGTACACAGAAATGCTCAGCCAAATAACCAAGAGAGACTTAAAGAAAATAGATGCTCTTATGCTTGCTCTGAAGGAAAAAATCAGACAGATAGACTACAAAAAGTCCATCGCAATGGACAGCTATCGCAGAATTCTCGAATACCTGGAGAATATAGGGGAAACTATAATCAACATGGCACTAAGCTAATCATCTTCTCGCTTCCACAACTTTTTTAACATTCTCAAATTCATTAAATAAAGGTGGTCTCAATGGTCGCGATTATCGTTCATGGAGGAGCTGGGACTATCAAGAATGAGGAAAAAATCCCAAAAGCCATTAAAGGCGTAAGAGAGGCTGTTTTAGCAGGATGGAAAGAACTTAAGAGAGGCTCCGCATTAGATGCTGTGGAAGAGGCAGTTAAAGCTTTAGAAGACAATCCTATTTTTAACGCTGGGACAGGGAGTGTGCTAACTTTAGATGGTAGAATTGAAATGGATGCTGCCATTATGAGGGGCAAAACTCTTGAAGCAGGAGCCGTTGCCAGTATATGGGGCGTTAAAAATCCAATAAGCGTCGCAAGGAGAGTCATGGAGAAAACTGATCATGTTCTTTTAGTGGGAGAAGGAGCACTCAAATTTGCCCGTATAATGGGTTTTGAGGAGTACGATCCAATAACCGAAGAGAGAAGGGAACAATGGAAAAAGCTCAGAGAAAAACTGCTAAAAGAGGGCACGATTCCATACTGGAAAAAGATCAGCGAGCTGATCAAAGAACATCCCGAAGTTCTGAGGAGCACAGTTGGTGCTGTTGCATTTGATGGAGAGGAAGTTGTGGCTGGCACTTCAACTGGAGGAGTTTTCTTGAAAATGTTCGGCAGGGTCGGTGATACTCCAATAATAGGCGCTGGCACCTATGCAAATGAACTTGCCGGAGCATCTTGCACTGGGCTTGGGGAAGTTGCAATAAAGCTCTCCTTAGCAAAGACTGCAGTTGATTTTGTCAGACTTGGATTGAGTGCACAGAAAGCAAGTGAAGCTGCAATCGAGATGGCAACCAAATACTTCGGAAAAGATACCATGGGGATTATCATGATTGACCGAGAGGGAAACGTTGGATTTGCGAAGAACACAAAGCACATGAGTGTTGCATATCTGAAAGACGGTATGAATGAACCATTCGCAGGGATATAACTATGAGAACAAAGGACTTTCCAGGAGATATCTGGATACTTCACATTTCAACATTTTTCTTCTTCCTTGGTATTGCATTAGTTTCACCCCTAATATCCCCATTAGCAATTCTGTTAGGAGCAACCCCTCTCATAGTAGGTTCAATTGCTTCAGTTTCTTCAATTGTCTCATTTTTCTTAAAACCTCTCGGAGGATTCCTTGGGGACCGGGGCTGGAAGTTTCAAGTTATGATGCTTGGAAGTGGTTTAGGGGCACTTGCCGGAGTTTTTTACATAATGTCTATCTCATTTGGAAATTTGGGACTGTTTGCAGTTGGGAGGGGCATTCACGGCTTTGCTATGGCGCTGTTTTTCCCCTCCTCGCTTGCAACGGCAATTGAACTCGCTCCAAAGGGCAGAGTGGGCGAGACCTTGGGCTGGCGTGGGAT
>JALTMZ010000125.1 GCA_027001105.1 Thermococcus sp. | reverse complement strand
ATCTTCGTCAGTGAGCTCAGAAACTTTCTTTGTTTCAACTCTCTTTATAATGCCTTTTCCCAATACGTATCCCCCAGAATGTATCAAAACCTCATCACCGGGCTTTAGATTTATCTTTTTTCCTAACCTTATGGTCGCTCTCTTTCTTCCGCTGAGTAGCATATCTTTATAGCGTCCGTCAAATTTTAGGTTCTTCACTTTTGCTCACCTATCGGTTTTGGTCTCAGAATGCGGAATTTAATTGCAATTACACCGTAGCGGTTCTCCTTCCATTTTGGATACATTTCATGAAATCTCCCTAAGGCTTTTTCGAAGCTTGGGTTGTCCGGGAAAATTTTTTCAATTGGTTCCTCCCTGAGCACTTGCCTAAATGTCTCGTATCTTTTTACACTGATTACTTCGGCAGGCACGAGATCATTAAAGAGTATCTTATCTTTTGGTTTAATGCCCTTTATCTGTGGATAAGCCACCCTGACTTCAATTTTCTTTTTTCCACTTTTTATCATCTCCAAGTATTCATCTCTCACATAAAGCTTGTATATTTTCATTATCCCACCATTCAATACCATGATCAGGATGTTTAAAAATGTTATAATCCCACAATTTTTGGTAAACATCGCTCAATTTTGGGGAAATATGTTTATATCTTCCTTCCACTGTAAAAAGTAGTGTGGGGTGGCATAGATGAGAAGAGCACAAGGGGCACTTGAGTATCTTTTCATGATGGCAATAGCACTTATGGTGATTATCATAATTTATCGTGTTCATCCCCAATCAACTTCAGGAAATGCAGAACAATTGGGAGAAACAATCTCCAATGTCACCTCAAATCTTACAGAGCAGGTAAAGAATGAGTACAGCAATCTTTAAATTTGTTGATAATGTAAATTATCTTGGTGGGAGTGTTGAGACGAGCTCAAAGCGCCTTAGAATATCTGTTTATGGTTGCTGTAGCTTTGATACTTGTTGCTATAACTCTTCGGGTTATTTTAAGTAGTGTGAGGAGTATAAATGGAGTGATTTCCAATTATACAGCAACGATTAGAGAGGAAATTATACAAAACCTTTGAGGTGAGATAGTGCAATTTCTATTAATTGCTCTTGGGGTTATTATGGGGGTTCTAACTTCCTACACTGACATAAAAACTGGCTTTATTGACGACAAGCATATTTTTCCTTTTGTAGCTTTGGGGATAATCTATTATATCTATAGTGGTCTTAAAGTTGGAGACCTCTTTTATGCATTCTCAGGATTGATTGGTCTCGGGGTGGGGTTTTTAATAGGATATCTCATGTATCTAATGGGAGGATGGGCAAGTGGAGATGTCATAATCTTGGCTGGATATTCTGCGCTCTTTCCTTATGCTTCGGAATATGCAAAAATAAAAGCTCCTTATGCCATTTATTATCCTCTGCATGCTTTGACTCTCTTTTTTAATAGCATAATCGGAGTCTTTCCATTTCTTTTCATATATGCCCTTGCGAGCTTAATTGTAAAGAAAAAAACAGATAGGCTAAAGGCTGTTTTTACTGAAAACGTGGTGCTAACTGTTGAACTAACTCTCTGGATTACGATTTCGTTGGGATTTTTTGTGGTTCTGCAATATTACCTTGGTGTTGCATTGCATCCACTGCTCAGGTGGATTGGGACTTTGGTACTGGTGGGAATGCTTGGAAAATACAAAAAAGTTGGTAACACAATTGGAGTTGCATCATTGGCAATTTTTACTTACATCACGGGGTCTGTCTTTTTGAGGTCTTTTGTTAAGCTTTTAGTCATATTTTACATTTTCAAAGTTTTCTTCTCTCTCACTAAAGTACTCAGGGAGGAAATCCTCATAGATAGAAGACCTGTTGAGGAGCTAAAAGAATGGGACATTTTGGGAGAATGGATTTACGAAAAGAATGGAGAAATTCTAAGAGATAGAGAAAGCTTCACAGATAAATTCAAAAAAGCTTTAGTTGCTGGGAATTTAAGCCTCCTAAAGCTCAGTTATGAAAATGTTATAGCATCCCCTACTGCTGAAGGTTTAACAAAAGAACAAATAGAAAAGCTCAAGAGGCTTGTTGAGGAAGGAAAGCTTGAAAACGAGTTCATTGTTAGAAAAGCGATGCCTTTTGCACCGGCGCTCTTTTTGGGATTTTTAATCTCGGTCTTTTATGGTGATCTATTTTGGCTATTGCTCCAAAAGATGAGTGGGCTTTAGGTTTTTAAACTGTCATTACTAATGCTTTACTGGTAGGCCCAGCTCCCGCCCTCTCCGCGGAACAGTGAAGAAATAACGGGGCCTACAGGGATGATGAACTTTTGCTTTGCTGAAAAGTGATGAACACGCCCTTCACTGACCTCTCTCTTCTAAAATCCTCCTGATGATTTCTTTCACTTCCTTCAAATCATTTGCAACATAATCACCTTCAACACCTTCGTGCGGATTTACTGCTATGCTGACATCAGCTACTTTGAACATCGCAATATCGTTGTGTCCGTCTCCCACAGCTATCGTTAATGAAGGCTTGAGCTCCCCTTTTAGCTTTGCTAAAATTTCTCCTTTATTCTGGAAATCAACCCTTGCAATGACCTTTCCCGTTACTCTGTCTTCCTCATCAAAAATGAGCTCATTTGCAAACACATAATCCGCGTTAAGCTCATGTGCAACCCTTTTTGCAAGACACATTAAACCCCCGCTGATTATGGCAATTTTAAAGTTGTTCTCTCTCAAAAATTCAAAGAGCTCTTTAACTCCCACCATGTACTCGACAGAACCTGCCCACTCCAGGATTTCCTTCCTCTTACGTCCTTTCCAGAGAGACGCATCCAAATCCGCCCATGTTTGATAATCAAACTCTCCTCTAAAAAATCTCTCGGCATATTCTCTTCCCTTATCCCAAGTACCAAATCGCTTGTGCAGTTCTACCCAGCTTGACTTTGATTTTACCAGTGTTCCCTCTAAATCAAAAGCTATTAGTCTAATTTCCACTTTATTCCCTCCATCCATGCTCTCCAATTAGCGGAACAAACGCAACTCCCCCATGATTTATCACTTTTATTCTTCCTTTTTCATCAAGCTTTATTACTTCATACAGCTCCTGCCATAAATGATAACTTCCAACGGGTATTATCAGCTTTCCACCAACTTTGAGCTGTTCTATCAAGGGTTCTGGAACTTTTGGGGCACCTGCTGTGACTATGATTCTGTCATATGGAGCTTTGGGGGGAAATCCTTTTGTTCCATCTCCCAAAATCACATGAACTTTATCTTTGTAGCCTGCTTTCTCCAGGTTCCTCTTTGCGAACTCTACCAGCTCAGGGATCCGTTCAATTGTATAGACATCCCTTTTGACAAGCTCATATATTAAGGCGGCATTCCATCCGCTTCCGGTTCCAATTTCAAGAACATTCATACCTTCTTTTAGGTCAGCAACTTCCAACATTATAGCTACCATGTGTGGAGCGCTAATGGTTTGTCCCGCAGGAATAGGCAGAGGTTCATCAACATGGGCATAGTGCTTGTATCTGTCAAGAACAAACTTATATCGTGGGACTTTTAGAAAAGCTGTCTTAATATGCTTACTTTTAATTATTCCCTCCCTTTCAAGCTGCCTAACAAGCCTTACCCATCTCTCATATAGCTCTTCCTCACTCATTGCTCTCACAAAAAAGAATTTGGAGAGGAAGTATTTTAGCTTATCTCTCCACGCTTTCATAGCCCCTATAAATTTTAAGCTTTCTGCTTGCTCTTGCCCTTATCTGGTGTCCCATTAGCCGTACGATTTTATCTGCCTTTGCTTTTCCATGGGTGAGCATCTTTCTTTCTGTTTTTATCTTTTCAACTTTGAAGGTATATCCTCCAACCTCAAGAACTTCACCCACAACAAATTCCTCATCTCTGTCCACTTGGACTTTGAATGACTGTGTAATTCCTTTGGGTAGGTAAATTGAGACTCCAATGATTTTTGGATACTTTAAGCTTTCTCCCCAGAGCGTTTTGACTTCACTTACTTTTGCTTTGCTTACCCTTTTATTTCCTTCAAGCTCTATGCCTGTAATCCTGACTTCATCATTTTCTATCTCAACTATGTCTCCAACCTTAATCTCTTCATCTTCTGGAAGCTCTGCCTCAGCTTTAAAGCTTCTCTCGTGCTTGCTGACGATGAGAGGAATCTTCAAAAGTTTTGGCAAAGTAACTATCCAGACATTGCCGCAGTCAAGACACTTAAGTGTAACCTCCCTTCCTCTCTCTTTAATCACTTCAATATTTTCGCTCCCACATTCTGGACATTCAAACTCCATTTCATTCACCTCGCAGTTTTATGAGCTAATTTCCATACTTTATAAACCTTAGCTTTCTTTGAGCCTAACGAGGTAACTTCTGCCCTCCTTAACACGCTCGATTAGTCCTTTTTTCTCCATATCTTTTAGGAGAAGGCTGACTTTTGCCTTTGAAACACCAAGCTTTTTAACGAGTTCACTTTGCAGAACAGGCCCATTCTTTAAGAGTTCAATGACTTTCTCTTCATCGCTCCTAAGTACCTCTACTTTCTCTTTACCTTTCCTTTCCTTATATAGCATT
>JALTMZ010000124.1 GCA_027001105.1 Thermococcus sp. | reverse complement strand
GTTCCTGGCTCAAGCGCATCTCTTGGACATTGTGTGCCAACGATCCAGTAATAGGGAGTCCCTTTTGGGTCTATTCTCTCCTCTACTGACGGCTGGTACATCCTCCTTGCTAAGCGTGTGATCTCTATTGGGGTGCTTTCATCTGCATCATATGGAACGTTAACGTTGAGCATATCAACCCCCTTTGGAAGCCCCTTTTCAAGAACTGCTCTCGCAATCTTTTTCAGAAATAACTTTGCCGTTGTAAAATCTATCTCTTCCCCTGCACCAAATTTGTACTTCTCTCTGTTCACCTCTAAACTTATCGCAATGCTTGGAATTCCGTGGGTTGCTGCTTCAATTGCAGCACTTGCAGTTCCGGAGATTGTGATTTCAGTACTCATGTTCTCTCCCAAGTTAATTCCACTGATGGCTAAATCGAAACTTCCAAATCGGGCCAGTGCAAATATTACGCAGTCAACAGGCATTCCGTCTAAAGCGTAAGCCGCTTTTACTCCATGTATAGTCATGCGTTTTGCTCTTAGAGGTCTGTGCAGAGTCATTGCCCTCCCACTTGCACTCCTTTGGAACATTGGAGCAACAACATAAATATCCCCAAGTTCTCTGAGAGCTTCAACTGCAGCCCTTATCCCTCTTGAATAAATTCCATCATCATTTGTTATGAGTATCCTTGGCATAAGTTTATCTCATCGAATTTGCTTATAAATTTGTGGTAAAAAGTTAGGCAGAAACCTTAAAGTGTTATTGAAACATCTCTGTCCGATAATTCCTCTGGAAGTGAGAAATAGGCTATTATTTCCAGTATCCTCGCCACAAAGATTATCAGCAACCCGATGAGTATTATTGTTGTCAGGGCACCGATGAAGTATAACAGTCCGACTGTTTTAAAGAGCTCGACCCCTGTATGTTCGGCTATCGGCTCATAGCTCTTTTTGAGATAGTAAGAGCCGAGCGAGAATAGAACCCAGAATATCACAAAGCCCACAAGGATACCACCTATAATTGTCATTATCGCTCCGAAATTTTGCATCTCGTGTTCAAGTGCCCTTGTACCACCCCTCACTATTATTGATGCACCAAAAACTGTCACAATTGCTACTATCAGTGCAAGAAACGCGCTGATCTGAAGAATGAATGAGAGCAGATAGTTTCTGAATATTGTCTCATCACCTATCACATCTGCAATTTCTTTAACTGCTAAGAGAATGAGCACAATGCCAACTATGCCCAGAGCACTGCCCAGCCTTGGAATTGCACCACCTACCAATGCCAAAATAGCACCGATGCCCCCATACAGCTTGGCTTGATTCAGAGTCATGACAAACCACCAAAATAGATTACTAAATTTATGAATATAATCTTTTCTCTTTTTCGAGTTGAAAACAATCACAGCAACTTTAAAAACCCAAACTCCAATGCCTTGATAGGTGAGAAAATGAGCTACTGGACAAGCGAAGACAATGTTGCTGGAGAAAGAGGAGTTGCATTATTCATAATCCTGCCAACCATTGGATGCTATCGCTACAGGATAGAAAAAGCCTGTTATATGTGTTCATATCCTGCCTCCGCTCCTAAGAGCCCATGGAATCAAGAGGAGATAATTGAATATGTAAAAAAGGCTCTCAAAAAAATTGAAGGTAAAGAGAGAGTTGCCGTGAGAATCTTCACCTCCGGCTCATTCCTTGATGATGGTGAGCTTAAGCCGGAGACGAGGAGAGAGATTTTTAGACTTTTAGCTAAACATGATAACATCAAGGAGATTGTAATTGAGTCAAGATCAGAGCTTGTGAGATATTATGCTGTCAAAGAACTTGCCGATATTGTGCAAAATAAACATTTTGAAGTTGCAATTGGGCTTGAGAGTGCAAACAATGATATAGCGGATGTGTGTATAAACAAGGGCAATACTTTTGAACAATTTGTCAATGCCAGTGAAGAAATAAGAAGGGCTGGTGCAAAGGTTAAAACGTATCTTCTCCTAAAGCCAATTTTCTTAAGCGAGAGAGACGGAATTGAGGATGTAAAAGAGAGCATAAAAAAAGCCGCCCCTTATACTGATACATTTTCTATAAACATCACAAACATACAGAAGGGTACAGTTTATGAAAGACTCTGGGAAAAACGGGAGTACAGACCTCCTTGGCTGTGGAGTGTTGTCAAAATATTAAAATGGGCAAAAAGAACATTTCCGGAGAAAAGAATCCTCAGCGATCCAGTAGGAGCTGGCTCAAAAAGAGGCCCCCATAATTGCGGAGAGTGTGATAAGATGATTGCCGATGCAATAAGGAAGTTTTCAGCAACCCAAGAACTCAAATATCTTGAGGATCTCGAGCATGAATGCATGGCAGAGTGGAAATATATAGTTCAGGAGGGGCTCTTAGACTGGCAGTTGCTCACTTATTAAACTTCACTGTGTTTTTACATTTGTAAACATGATTTATGGCAAAATCTCCTAAAAAAGTGTTCATTTGCATTGTCAAAACTGTTGAATAAACTCTTGAAACTCTCTTTTTAATGCACAAAGATATGTAATGTTTACTTTGGGCGATATCACACTTTTGGTTTTCGAAAGCTTTAAATGTTTTACATACGTAAAAACTTTGAGCAATTTGCAGGTGATGATTATGGCAGATGTCGAAATTAAGACGGAGGGCTATCTCACCATAGGAAAAACTGACCAGGTAGAAATTGACGTCGATACTTTTCTTTGCAAAGGCTGCGGGATCTGTGTTGAACTTTGCCCAAGAAAAGTCTTTGAATGGAGCAAAGAGCTGAGCGAAAAGGGTGTTCATTATCCTGTTCCAGTTCACGCTGATAAATGCGTTAAATGCAAGCTCTGTGAACTCTTGTGTCCAGATTTCGCCATAGCCGTTAGGTGGTAGCTATGATTATTCAGGGTGATGAACCAGAGCAGATTAGACTTTTAAGAAAGCTTTACCCTAAGGGGAACTATTTCATGCAAGGTGACGAGGCAATAGCGTATGGAGCTATCTTTGCAGGCTGTAGATTCTATGCGGGCTATCCAATAACACCAGCAAGTGAAATTGCCGAGACAATGGCAAGAGAATTGCCAAAAGTTAAGGGGTATTACATCCAAATGGAGGATGAGATTGGGAGTATTGCTGCTATCATTGGTGCTTCTTGGACAGGTTTAAAATCAATGACTGCTACAAGTGGCCCGGGATTCAGCCTGATGCAGGAAAATCTCGGCTATGCAATTATGACTGAGACACCTATAGTCGTTGTTGATGTCCAGAGAAGTGGACCATCAACTGGACAAGCAACAAAAGGCGCCCAGGGGGACTTTTTCCAAGCAAGATGGGGAACCCATGGAGACCATCCAATTGTTGCTATTTCGCCAATAAGCGTTGAAGACTCGTTCTGGGAAACGATAAGAGCATTTAACATTTCTGAAAAGCTTAGGATTCCGGTTATTCTGCTTGCTGATGGTATAATTGGGCATACAAGAGAGCAGATAAGAATTCCAGATCCGGAGGAAGTTGAGATAGTTTACAGAAAGCTTCCCAAAAATGAAGAAGAGGCAAAATATCCATTTGGCGATGTTGATGGCTCCCTCGTTCCGCCGATGCCTCTCTTTGGTCACGGTTATTTCACCCATGTAACAGGTTCAACTCATAAAGAAACAGGTCTAAGAGATGTTTACACTCCAGAGGTTCACATAAAACTTGTAAACCGCTTGCACAAGAAGATTGAGAAGCACGAAAAGGAGATAGAGAAGTGGAAAGAGTATTTCACCGATGATATGGAAATCCTCGTTGTAAGCTGGGGGGTTTCAGCAAGACCCTCCCTTGGTGCTGTCCTCAAGGCAAGAGAAGAGGGCATAAAAGTTGGACTCTTCATTCCAAAGACCGTACATCCGTTCCCGGGTAAAAGGGTTAAGGAGCTTGCAAAGAAGGTCAGAGCTATTCTCGTCCCAGAGATGAACCTTGGACAGCTGATTCTTGAAGTGCAGCGCTATGTGAACGATGACGTAATTGTAAAAGGCATTAACAAGATCGGTGGAGTTCCTTTAACGGTTGAAGAAATTCTCCGCGAGATAAGGGGTGTGTGAAATGGCCAAGGAAATTTACACTAAATATAAAATGGCAAAATATCTGAGAAAAGAGGCTTTACCGACAGCTTTATGTCCCGGATGTGGTGGTGGCACTGTTCTTAATGCCTTTGCAAATGCAATTGACCAGCTCAAGATTGACCCAAGGGACTTGGTTGTTGTGAGTGGAATTGGCTGTTCAGCTTGGATTGCGTCACCGTACTTCTTGGCTGACACCCTTCACACAACCCACGGAAGGGCAATAGCCTTTGCAACAGGTGTTAAAGTTGGTTTACCAGATAAAAAGGTCGTCGTGATTAGTGGAGACGGCGATTTAGCTGGAATTGGTGGAAATCATCTCATCCACGCTGCGAGAAGGAATATTGACATAACAGTCATCTTGGTGAACAACTTCATTTACGGAATGACTGGCGGTCAAGTAGCTCCAACAACGCCTTTCGGTGCCAAAACGACAACAACTCCCTACAGAAACATAGAACATCCTTTGAACATAGCCGAAGTTGTGGCTGAAGCTGGAGCGAGTTATGTTGCAAGGTGGACAACTGCTCACGTTTACCAGCTTATTGAGAGCATAAAGAGAGCTCTCCAAGTG
>JALTMZ010000123.1 GCA_027001105.1 Thermococcus sp. | reverse complement strand
GTATAACACTAAGTAAATAATTGATGGCATCAAATAAGAAAAATTAAAGAAAAGATAACACTACTCTTCATATTCTTCAATTGCACCAAATCTACAGACGCTTGCACATATGCCACAGCCAACACACTTGTTTGGATCGATTTTATGCACTTTTCCTGGAGCTCCCGTTATAGCGTTCTGAGGACAGTTTCTTGCACATAAAGTACATCCCTTACATTTATCTGGGATTATGCGGTATTTCTTAACTTTTTTGCTATTTTGAGCCTCTATCATCTGTTCGATTTCTTCATTCTTGAGCCATCTTAAGTTGTCATCATATTTATCATAAGTAGCAAGGAGGAATTCTTTGCTCATTTCTAAAGCATTCACTGGACATACATCCACACACTGGGCACAAAACACACATCTGCCAAGCCAGAAAGTTACCTTCTTAATTTCCGGCACAAACTCTATTACACCAGCAGGGCAAACCGTTACACAAAGTCTGCAACCGATACACTTGTCAACATCATACACAAGTTTTCCCCTGAATCCTTCCGGAGTTGGAACTGGCTCAGTTTTTGGAAACATGTTTGTTGCTGGCTTCTTGAAAAGATTTGAAAGCACAGTAGAGAGTGTCGGAGGTATCTTCATGCTATCACCCCCAGCAGATCAATGGCGAGGATTAAAGAGCCGATTATTGCAGCAGGGAAAAGCCTCAGCCAGAACACCTGAACCGCTTGTGTTATTCTGAGTCTTCCTGTTATCGCTCTAAAGATGCTCATGCTGACAAAAAGCACCGCAAAGACCTTAAGTGTGTGGAAGAGCACATCAACAACGAGAGCCAGCGTTCCATTGAGTCCAATGTAAGCACTTATGCCCCATGGGAAGAATATTGCAACCACCAAGCTTGCACTTACAAACATCTTTATGGCATTGCTGAGTTCAAATAATGCAAGATGTCTTCCGCTGTACTCTGCCATAGGACCTTCAGCGACTTCAGTCTCAGCCTCCGGGATGTCAAAGAACCCAACTTCGATTTCACTTGCCAGCCATGCCAAAAACACCACAAGAAGAATGAATGTGCCGATTAGTGCCAGAGGTGTTCCAAGCTCCCATATGTTGCGCTGATAGAATGTTGCCAAGCTGAAGGGCTTTTCAACACCAATGTTGTTCAGTCTCCAAAGGATTGTGAAGAGTGCAAGCATCATTGGAACCTCTCTTGAGACCAAGATTATCATTTCTCTCTGGGCACCTATCTGAGCGTAAGGTGAGCCAGAGCTTATTGCACCTAAAACTCTAATGAAGCCAATAAGAGTCAGCAGATAAATAAACACAATCACGTCGCCTTTCGTGGCAAAGAGAGGTGCAAAGCCCATTGGAGTGTAAGCCAACAAAGCTATTGATACAGCTAAAGCCAAAACGGGTGCCAGCTCATAGAACTTATTGGCATGCTTCGGTATTATTGACTCCTTGCTC
Organism: Thermococcus sp.; assembly: GCA_027001105.1. GTDB lineage: Archaea > Methanobacteriota_B > Thermococci > Thermococcales > Thermococcaceae > Thermococcus_B. The sequence continues at coordinate 3,218 of JALTMZ010000123.1, read as the reverse complement.
ATAAGCTTCAGGAAGTCATAGAACGGCTGAAGCAGAGGAGGGCCTACTCTGCGTTGCATTCTTGCGACTAACTTCCTGTCAATCCCTTCCCATAGGAGTGAAGCAAATGAAACATAAATGTAGAGGGCAATTAAACCAAGGGTAGCATATAGAAGGTTCATAGCATGCACCTCCCTATCCCAATCCTCTCGGGTCTCGCCTTGATGTTTGGATTGATCTCCTTGGTTTTCTTTATCGATTCTTTGAGCAGATCAACTTCAGTTAAGATTTTTCTTTTTCCTGTATTTGCGTCAATTACAGCAACTCTATCTGTACAGCTCAAACACGGATCAATTGAGGCTATAGCTACCGGAACATCAGCCAGCTGCTCACCAACCAGGGCCCTTGCAACTGCAAACAAGTTTGGAAACGTTGGTTCCCTCATCTTCCACTTTGCTGGACCATCTTTTCCTTTCTCAGCCCTTACATAGTGGATCAGCTCACCTCTTGGTGCCTCATACCTTCCGATCCCCTCTCCTTCTGCTTTCTTGAGCTTAACAAGAATTAGATTGTCCTTTGGAAATGCCTTGATTTTCCCCTCTGGCATTTGATCCAGCGCTCTCTCGATTATCTCCATGCTGTTCCAGATTTCCCCAACCCTAACAACCATTCTGTCAAAGACATCGCCCTTGATCACACCTGTGAACTCCTTTGGCGTTACTGGTTTAACTCCCAAATCTGGGTAAACTCCAAGCTTTTCATTGTAGCGAACATCCTTCTTAATGCCGCTTCCTCTTGCTGTTGGACCTTGAGCACTGTACTCAATTGCTATCCTCTTTGGAATAACCCCTGAATCTCTTAAACGTGCCTCAACGGTTGGATCATAGAGGAATATCTCCTCAACCTTTGGCATGACTTCTTGACGGTAATATTGGATCATGTCAAGTATCGCCTTCTTATGTCTATCTTTTATATCCCTTCTAACCCCACCGATCATGTTGCCAGCATAGTTAACCCTGTTGCCTCCAATATCCTCAAGGATGTCCATGACCCTTTCTCTTGCCAGCCAGCTCAAGTGGAGAACCGTGTCATAGCCTATTGTATGAGCGACAACACCTAAGTTGAGCAGATGGGAGTGTATTCTCTCAAGCTCTCCGATGATGACCCTAATGTACTCCGCCCTTTCTGGCACTTCAATACCTGCCATTTCTTCAACGGCTCTTGCATAAGTGTGGTTGTGTGAAAAGGAACATATCCCACAAATCCTCTCGGCTAAATATAGCACTTGAATCCAGTTTCTTCTCATTGCAATCCATTCAAGACCTCTCAAGTTGTAACCAAGCTTGACATCGACGTTGATGATGCGCTCACCATCAAGGGTGATTATGAACTTCTCGGGCTCTTCCAATGCTGGATGAATAGGACCTATGGGGATTTTAACCCAGTATTCTATTTTTCCATTCATCTTGACTCCCTCCTGTATGGGTGTCCAGCATTTTTGACCATTTCAGGCTTAATCCCCGTCTCGTCAAGCCTAAGCGGGTAGACCCCTTCCGGAAAGTCATCGGGCAGGAACAGTCTCCTTGGATCTGGAATCCCTTCGTATTTGATACCAAGGAACTCCTGCACTTCTCTTTCATATGGCAGAGAGCTCGGGAAGATATCGGTTATCGTTGGCAGTACAGGATCATCCTTGGGGCAGGAGGTTCCAACTATCACGGACAAACTTTCTCCCTGCTCCCAGAACATCTCCCAGTGATATTTAGCAGTAAGTCTGTCCCCTCTATCCTCAGCTATTATAATGGAGAACTGTGCAGCTGGATCAACTTCTTTAAGGAACCGGACGAGCTCTTTAAATCTCTCCCTATCAACTTCAATCCAAACTCTCTTTCTCGGATGAGGGAGTTTGTTTTCAGTTATCTTAACATCCACATCTTCAAATTTTGCCTTTATTCTCTCAGCAAATTCTTCAGGTGTCATTCTTTCTCACCTTCAATCTTTTTGATCAGCTTCTCCAATCCCAAGACAACTCCATAGAGGATTGCTTCTGGCCTTGGTGGGCAACCGGGAACAAAGACATCAACTGGAATGTGCTTATCAAGTGGGGCATTTGTGAATGGGCTTTCGTAGAACACACTTCCACCAGTGGGACATGCTCCAACAGCAACTACCACCTTTGGATCTGGTGTTTGTTCATAAATCAGCTTAACCCTCTCAAGGCTCTGGTCTGTTATTGGGCCTGTGACAAGCAGAATGTCAGCATGTCTTGGCGTCCCAACAAGCTTTACCCCGAATCTCTCAGCGTCGTATCTTGGAGTCAGTGCTGCTATGATTTCAATGTCACAGCCGTTACATGAGCCGCTGTTAACGTGAAACACCCAAGGTGATCTTCCAATGTATTTACACAGCTTTGCAATCCTTTTCTCAAGCATTTCTCTCTCACTGACTCGTGATCGGGCATTATTTTTTTCTTTCACTTACATCACCCCCATATTATCAGCACTCCAAGTATTATTGCAACTGTCACAAGCAGATATGCAACGTAATCCGTGAGCAAACCTGTGTGCTCTCTTCTGAATGTTATAAACATCCTGTTGATACCCCTGATGAGTCCCCACATGACGTGTCTTCCTGTGAAGTATCCGCGAAGGTGCTCAAATTGTGGAATTACTTCGTCTTCATCCTCACCGCTCAAGTAAACCTTGGTTCCATCTCCAACCCTTCTTGTACCCATGCTCGCCTTCTCTCCCCACTTCATGAGGATATAGCTGATGACCAGACCAATGATTAGAACATAAATGAAGTAAAGGGCATCCCAATAGCCGAACATTTTTCATCCCCCCAGTACCGCCAGTACGTATTTTCCTGACTCCTCAAGCATCTTCGCTGTTGGCAACATTATGCTGTCATTTATTTGCCAGGGCAAAAGCCCCATGACGATTATTGCGATGATGAGGAGTATCATTGGTATCACCATAGCCTTTCCTGGATCTTTTGCCGCTTTCACTTTCTCGCTCTCCTTTCCAAAGAAGGTGAAGAGCACCCTAATGTAAGCGGCAGTACAAAAGGCAGTTCCGAGAATTGCTATTGCTGCTAAGAACGGGTTATACAAAGCGGAGCTTTCATAGATGAGCCATTTGCTTGCGAATCCGTTCAGTGGGGGCAAGCCTATTATAGCCGCAGCACCAATTAAAAAGGCAAAGCTTGTCAGCGGCATTCTCCTTGCCAATCCGCTGAGC
>JALTMZ010000122.1 GCA_027001105.1 Thermococcus sp. | reverse complement strand
GCACTTCTAATTTCCAATGTGCGGTATGGATTCCTCAGTAATTGATCGAGGGTTCGCCTTGTAATTCCCGCCAAAATTAGAACCTCCATAGGCACCACCTCACAGATAAATGCTCTCATATTGCTTCTCTGCCTTCTTTCTTGCCATTTCCATCTGTTCATGCATTTTTCTAAGCTGCTCTTCAATCATCTCTGCTTCTTTTATGAGGGGCTCTGTGGATATTTCAATTGATGTGAGCTTCTTAATTACTTCAATAACGTTTGCCGCTGCTCTTGGGTCAGGTCTGTCCCCAAAAGTCTCACCCAGCAACACATATCCGTTAATCTTTTCTTTTGAAGCTTCCCATAAGAGCTTCCCGCTCATGCCCATTATTGAGCCGTACTGGAGTATTTTAACCCCCAAACCTTCAAGCTCTCTGTTGAGCTCCTCGTTTGCCCCAACGCCCCACACTTCCATCTGTTCCTTGAAAAAGCCAATCCCCATCCCGCCAATGGAAATGAGCTTTTGAGCGTTTGTTTCTTTCAAATAACTGATAATTTCTTTGGCTATTTCATTTACAAGAGTTGGCGGGACGTAGATGTCAGCGACGGCTATGATGAGATTATCTTTTCCGTAGAATCTTAGAGGTGGATTGGGTTTTCCTTCGAGGATTAAGCTCATTGGCGGTATGAACGGACTCTCAATATAGCCAATCATCTCCATATTGAGCTCTTTTGCTAAGAAGTTAGCGGCAATGTGTCCGACAAGCCCAATGCCGGGATAGCCTTCGATGAAGACTGGGTTTTCTATCTTTGGGAGAACTAACCTCACTGGCTTTTCCATTTTCTCACCTCAAGACTTAGTTTGGCTTTCGAAGGTAATTAAGTTTTTGCCGCTAACTTGTAAATACCGAAGTTAAAGCTTAAATAAATCTAAGTCAAAGATTAACAAGGTGATGTCCATGCCAAAGATTGGAATCATCGGTGGTTCCGGTGTTTATGGCGTCTTTGAGCCAAAAGAGACGATAAAGGTTCACACACCGTATGGAAGACCATCAGCACCTGTAGAGATAGGGGAAATTGAAGGGATTGAAGTGGCTTTTATTCCAAGACACGGCAAAAACCATGAGTTCCCACCACATGAAGTGCCGTATAGGGCAAACATCTGGGCTCTTCATGAGCTTGGCGTTGAGAGGGTCATAGGAATCACAGCCGTTGGCTCTCTCAGGGAGGAGTATAAACCTGGAGACATTGTAATTACTGATCAGTTCATCGACTTCACCAAGAAGAGGGAATACACATTTTACAACGGCCCGAGAGTTGCTCACATAAGCATGGCTGATCCCTTCTGCCCAGAAATGAGAAAGATATTCTATGAAACTGCCAAAGAGCTGAACTTTGAAGTTCATGAGAAGGGAACCTATGTCTGTATTGAAGGCCCTCGGTTTTCTACAAGGGCTGAATCCGCGATGTTTAGACAATTCGCCCACATAATTGGAATGACTCTCGTTCCGGAGGTAGTTTTAGCAAGGGAGCTTGGAATGTGCTATGTTAATATCGCAACGATTACGGACTATGATGTCTGGGCAGACAAGCCAGTTGATGCTCAGGAAGTGCTTAGAGTTATGAAGGAGAACAACTACAAAGTTCAGGAAATCCTTAAGAAGGGCATTCCAAGGATTCCCGAGGAAAGAAAGTGTGGCTGTGCTGATGTGCTGAAGACGGCTTTTGTTTGATTTTTATTATTACTTTTTTGAGTTGTTTTTGTTTCTCTCTATTTAATTTGTTTTGTGGTTGATTGGATACTCTTTGAATAATTTCTTTTAGAACGCATTGAAAAAGAAACAATAGAACTATGGTAAAGCGTAAAGTTTAAATATGAATTTTTGTTCATAAATTTTGGGGTGGTTCGATGAAGAGGCTTTTGAGCCTCTTGCTATTGGGGTTAATGTTGGGCTTAGTGGTCAGCTCAGCTTTAGCAAGTGCAGAGGATGTTCCTGAACAAACACCAACTGTCCAACAAATCCCAACATGTCCATGCTGTTCTGGGAACATAACTCTGCCAAGAGACTTTAAAATACAGGAGCTAAAGGGAGCAACTGCCTACTTTGTCACTATGCATTTAATATCATCAGAAGATATATCGAATATGAAAACAAGATTGGGCATTATGGGGATTCTCCCAGAGTATAAAGGGGCGTATGTTAGGTTTATAAGAATGGACAACAAAATCATTGAACAGATATCTGTTCCACTTAGGGTCTACATGGAAAATGGAGAGTTTAGAGGTCTTTTATTAGTATTAAGAAACTCCACAGGGATATATAAAGTACTCGCTGTCGAAACAGGTACTCAAGAAATACATGGAGTGTATGTGAAGGAAACATTAGATGGCAAAATACGTGTTGTTGGCTCTTTGACGATTCTTTTGGGTCAAGAAAACATAGAAAAATATGGCTCCATTATAGCTCAGTCAAAAATTGTTGTTCCAATTGATAAATTTATGAAAGTCTGTAAGTGGACTGTTAATAAAATCTGTCAAAAGGGATTAGGTGGCTTCTGGACATGTGGTTTTTGTGTATTTGCCCCATTGTGGCCAGTAGGTCCTGCAATATGTGCCATTATTTGTTGGTACTTTGAGGACAAGTATTCAGAAACCATAGACAAAGTTTGTAAGGAGAGTGCAGAAACTATTTGTAGAAGATTAGCAAATTTAGGTTTGGTTATAATTGAATAGTATATTGGAGGTTGAGCGGAATTGGAAAGGAATAGATATGTTGTCTTATCTTTTGTTTTTTTACTTTCTCTCTTAGTGATTAGTTTAATATGGAAGCATTTTTTGTCTATTACTGAAATTTTAATACTATTGACTTTATATATCACAATATCAGGGGTTTTTTCTTATTATTTAAAAAATAACAAAATTAAATCAATAGCTGAGTATACTTTATCAATTATTATAGATGGATACGTGGGTATAAGAATTATCCAATCTATACGTCCTCATGATCGTAGTTCCATTTATCTTTGGGTGCTTTTCATTATTTTTACGTATTTAATAGGTATCAAAAGACACATAGTTAGAAGTCGATATTAAGTTGGGTGAAGAAAAATGAGATGGCTATTAATAATCCTATTGACAATTTTAGTCTTAGGATGCATTTCTCAGAGTTATTCAGTTGAAGACATAACCTTATACTGGGCTTCCGTTAAGTCCTTTGAGGCTCAAGAAATTATCGAGATTGGCAATCAGTCCTTTGAAAGTCATGTGATTTTTGTAAAGCCTGATAAAATAATTAGGGAAGATTACATTAACGGGTCCTTGGCTCAGAAAATCCTCATTGAGAATAACACTCAAATGGTTATTACTTCAAACGGCACTTTTATCCTTAATGCAACAATAACTGATGTTAGTGCTTTGGACCCATTTGCGGCAATACTAAACAATCTTCAGAACTTTAACGTCACGAAAAACAGCGATATTTTAATTTTAAAACCTAAAACTCCAGAAGCTCCTACTTATGAAGTCAAACTTGATGGGAAACTACCAGCCAAAATCACAATAAAACAGGTAGACCAAACAATAACAATAGAGTACAAAAAACTAAAGGTAACTGGTTAGAGTCGTAGGTATTTCTCGTTGTCTTTTCTCTTTCCTTGTTGGCAAAAACCTTATAATTTCCCATTTCTTAGACCCTTTTTAAAAAGAGAAGGTGATAGTATGAGCATATTAATCAAGAATGGCTATGTGATTTATGGCGAGAACCTTGAGATCATGAAAGCTGATATCTACATTGAGGGAAATAAAATTGTCAAAGTCGGAAAAAATCTCAGTGTCCCAGCTGACTACGTTATCGATGCAAAAGGAAAAGTCATCTCTCCCGGATTCATCAATCTGCACACCCATTCCCCAATGGGGCTTTTCAGAGGGTTAGCTGATGATCTGCCCCTTATGGACTGGCTTAAACACCACATCTGGCCAAAGGAAGCTAAGCTTACAAGAGAATATACAAAAGCCGGAGCATATCTTGGAGCATTAGAAATGATTAAAACAGGGACTACGGCGTTTTTGGATATGTATTTTTACATGGATGCCGTTGCTGAGGTTGTTCTTGAATCTGGTCTTAGAGGATATCTCAGCTATGGCATGATTGACTTGGGTGAGCCTGACAAGACAGAAAAAGAGATTAAAGTCGCTTTAGAAACAATGGAGTTCATTGAAAAGCTGAACTCTGAGAGAGTTCAGTTTGTATTTGGTCCGCATGCACCTTATACATGCTCAATAGCTCTCCTCAAGAAGGTTAGGGAGCTTGCTAATGAACACAAAAAGCTCATAACAATTCATGTAGCTGAGACAATGACTGAAATAGGTCAAATAACATCTCGCTATGGAAAGAGCCCTGTTGTTCTGCTCGATGATATTGGCTTCTTAGCTGATGACGTTATAATAGCTCATGGTGTATGGCTCGATAGCAGAGATGTCCATATTTTGGCGAGGCATCGCGTGAGCATCGCCCACAATCCAGCCTCGAACATGAAGCTTGCGAGCGGTGTTATGCCCATTGAGAGGCTTTTGAATGCTGGGGTAAACATAGGTCTCGGTACTGATGGAAGTGCAAGCAACAACAACTTGGACATGCTTGAGGAAATGAAAATCGCCGCATTGCTTCACAAAGTTCACAACTTGGATCCAACGGTTGCAGATGCAAAGACAATCTTTAAAATGGCAACTCAGAAT
>JALTMZ010000121.1:2296-4724 GCA_027001105.1 Thermococcus sp. | reverse complement strand
TCGAAGTAGTATCCTCCAAATGCATGAGCCCAAGCTGAGATGAAGTAGGCATTTATTGGATAGGCAATTCCATATTTCTCTTCATCTGGTTTGTAGTACTTCTCCATGATTGCCTTCATCTCGTCAAAAGTCTTTGGTGGTTCGCTAATCATCTTCTTGTTGTATATGATTGCAACTGTTTCAGCTGCGAATGGCATCGCGTAGTAGTGCCCACCATAGTCAATTGCTCCCTTTGCCATTCCGCTGAACTTATTCAGGATATCTGGGGTTATGTATTCATCGATTGGCTCAAGTAAACCAGCCTCGGCAAACTTTCCAATCCAATCATGGGCCCAAATAAATAAGTCAGGACCTTGACCAGCTGGAATCGCTGCTTTAAGGGCATCTTCAAGATTCGGTTTCTGCTCAAGAACTATCTCGATGCTTGGGTACTCTGCCATGAACTCTTCAATTATTGATTCAAAAACCTGTGCCTCATTTGGTTGCATAGCGTGCCATATCACAACTTTTCCGCTTGGTACTTTTTCAGTTTCAGTTGTGGTTGTGGTAGTAGTTTCAGTTGGGGAGCTTGTAGTGGTCTTAGTAGGAGATGAGGTTGTTTCAGAAGTAGTGGTTTGGGTAGGGCTCGATGTGGTTGGAGTGGTCGTTCCGCCCCCAATGCATCCACTCGCTACAACAGCAACTGCTAATACAGCAACTAACAATAAAGCAAATAGTGCTTTTTTCATCCACCTTCACCCCAATTGAACATTTCAAAGTAGGTATCATCGCCAGTGATATATATACCTTACGCTCTATTGTCTGTGAATTGACATATGCACTAAAAGGAGCAATGATGTCAAGAATAGGAAGATAAGGCATTGGCTGGAAAAAGCCTCAGCTTGAATTTCACGATAGTAGTTTGCAAGAAAGCTATTTTCCAGAACTAAGTGCTATCATCAAGTTTAGCCGCAGACTACAATCCTTTAGCGACAATACTGGAAAATGGGCCCAATTGCATGTTTGCTTCGTTAAAGGATCCATTTTGGAAGAGCAGCTCAAATGAAGAGGGCAGACTTAGATGACACTTTTTCTCTGAATAGTTGATTGCCACTAAAATGCTTTCGTTGTCTAACGTCCTTTTATAGACAAGCAGTTTATCTTTGAACTTAACCGGTTTAAAAATACCTTTCTGCAAAGCTTTGCTTGTCTTTCTTAGGTTTATCAGCTCCTTTGTAGCTTTGAGGATCTCTTTATTCCACTTATTTGTGTTCCACTCCATGGGTGTCCTTGATACTTCCATAGAGGGAACGTTCATATTCTCTAAGCCAACCTCATCGCCGTAGTATATAGCTGGAATTCCCTTGTATGTCATCAGAAATGTTAGGGCACAGAGATATTTTCTTTTATCTCTAACGAGTCCTAAAAAGCGCTCCACATCATGGTTGTCAAGGAAGTTGTACATGGTGTATTCTGCCGGTCCGTAATAAACACTCAAAAGCTCAAGCCAGTTAAGAAACTCTTCGGCGGTAATCTCATCGTAAACAAAGAATCTCAAAAGTGCCTCATACAAAGGATAGTTCATTGTTCCGTGGAACTTGTCAAAGAGCCATAAACGACCATCGTCCATAACTTCTCCTATAAGGTATGCATCTTCTGGGACGTCTTTCTTAATCTCCTGCCATACTTCTGGTGGGACACCGTGAGCAACATCTAACCTCCACCCATCTGCTCCCTGGTCAAGCCAGTATTTTACCACGGTGCGTACAAAAGTTCTGACCTCTGGATTTTCATGATTTAAGCGGGGCATTAACCAGACTGAAAAGAAACTTTCATAGTTCCATTTGGATTTCTTAAGTTCCTGATACTTTTTAGTCCAATGTTCTTTGGAGTGGATAGCTTTCAAGAAGTCTTTAGAAACCACAGGGAAGTTAAGGACACGATAGAAGTTTCTGTACTTGCTCTCTTTTCCCTTTTCAAGGATGTCTTGGAAGTATGGATGGAAAAAGCTTGTATGGTGAAAAACTCCATCAAGGATTAGTTTGATGTCTCTCTTTTTCAGCTCGTCAACCAGTTGTTTGAATGTCTCGTCTCCCCCAAACTTCTCAGCAACGTGGAAATAATCGATGATATCGTAACCGTGATACGTCATGGACTCAAATATCGGTGTTAGGTAAAGTGCATTAACGCCGAGTTCCTCAATGTGGTTAAGTTTCTTTATGATCCCCTCAAGATCACCGCCATAATGACCAATACCAAACCCAACACAATCGCGTGGATCGTTTTCTGGATTCCCATTGGCAAAGCGATCTGGCATTATCTGATAGAAGACCCTATCAAAAACCCAGACAGGGGGCTTAAACCTTTCCCTTTGCTCATTGAAATCGATCTTAAAGTCCCCATAATCAATAATATCATCTGCCGTATGAATCTCGAAATAATACTCAAG
>JALTMZ010000121.1:0-2286 GCA_027001105.1 Thermococcus sp. | reverse complement strand
CATATTTTTGATCAGAAATTAGGAACACCCTTTTGGCTGCGCCCTTTATAGCTCTAAGACGGATGTGTGTTGCAGCTTCAGACGAATAGACGTAGATTAAAGATGTGCTGTGATAGAATTTTTCTCCTGAAAATATCGTGGCAGTATTAGCAGTCCGTTCAAATTTATACGAATGTCTCTTGTATGTACCTTTTTCCTCGTTTTCTGGATCTAACGTGAAAACACCATCAATGGAAAAGGCGTAATACCAAATCCCCTCTGGAAGTTCGATTGTTACACTCCATCTGCCCCTTTTTTCTTTCATACGGAAGCTTCCCTCATTGAAAGCATTGAAATTTCCGAGGAGATAGGCATAACTTCCGCTTTTAGGTATGCTGAACTCCACTTCTGCAACCTTACCGAGGTACTCATCATCTTTAAAGCCGAAAATCTTATACATGCAAAACACCTTAAGTAGGAGTATATCACCAATAATGATTAAACTTTATCCAGTGAAGATTAGTGAGGATGTGTTTAAAAATTTGAGGGGGTATGGAGATGAAGGAGGAAGAGATCATCGAAAAGCTTCAGAAACTTGGGTTGACAAAATATGAAAGCTTGGCATATATAACCCTTCTTAAGCTTGGCCCGAGCAAAGCAACGGATATAACAAAGGAGAGCGGCATCCCACACACGAGAGTTTATGATGTCTTGAGCTCTCTTCACAGAAAGGGATTCGTTGATATAATGCACGGTACGCCGAGACTATACAAGCCCGTGAATCCCGAGGTTGTTCTTGAAAAAATTAAAGAAGATCTGATAGCGGACATTGAAGAGCTTAAGAAGGCATTTTTGGAGCTGTATAGATCTGTTCATGGAGAAGATTTGCCTGAAATCTGGACAATCCATGGTTTTGATAACACCCTCGAGAGGGCTGAATATATAATAAGAACTGCAAAATATGAGGTTTTAATAAACACCCCCTTTGAGTTTCTCCTGCTACTTAAAGAGGAGATCAAAAAGAGGAAAGATTTGGTTTTTGTTGTAATCAGCAATTTTGAAGAGATTCCAGAGTGGCTCAAAAAGGATAACATAATTCTTGCAAGAAGCGGGGGTGCACCGTGGCTTATGGCAAGCTGGATTATCGGGGATATTGACTATGCGCTTTTCTTTGGAGCCCTTCCAAGGGATAGAAGAAAAGAGAAGTTCTATTCCTTCTGGGCGAAGTCGGCAAAGCTCATTCAGAACTACATGCACTGGTTCTACACGATTTACCTTGATAACAGCACAATAATCAAGCCTGTAAACTATGGCAAACTGAAAAAGCCCCTTCAGCTTGTGAATATTAGAACGCTGATAACCCTGCTTAAGCAAACAAGCCTCCCAAGGGAGATTGAAGTAATCGGAAAGCTGGTAGAAAACAAGGACACAATAACACTAAGGGGAAAGGTCGTAGAGTTTGAGTACACTCCACTCATAGCAAGTGTGGTTGTTGATGATGGAAATAAAAAGTGGAAGGTTGGAGGACTCGGCAGTTACTTCGAAGATGTCGAGGGGGAGAAATTCATACTATTGGATTAGAGGTGCTGGAAATGAGGATATTGTTGCTTGGGTTTGAGTATCTACCAGTGAAAGTTGGGGGACTTGCTGAGGCGATAACCAGCATAGCCGAAACCTTAGCAGAGCTTGGCAACGAAGTGCTTGTCTTTACTCCATCTCATGGCTTCAAAGAGGGGAAAGAATACACAAGTTTTAAAATGGATGTCTCGGGCCATGTGTGGGATGTCAAAGTTTATGAGAGGAAACAAAAGGGAGTTAGGGTCTTTTCAATTAGCGATCCGCTTTTGGACAACCCTGATGTTTATGGTCCAGGATGGGAGGGCATGCTGAGCAAGGCTGTGCACTTTGGAAAAGCAAGCGTTGGACTGCTTAACAGAATCATAGAGAACGAAGGGAAGCCTGAAGTAATTCATGCCCACGACTGGCACACCGTCTTTGCTGCAGGTCTTTTGAAAAAATATTTCCAAATACACCTTGTTGCAACCATTCACCGCCTGAACAAATCCAAGGTTCCGGCTTATTATTTCCACATGGCTAATTTGGGAGAACTAGCTCCTTATCCGGACATAGATCCAGAACACACGCTCTGCTATATCGCTGATCTCATAACAACAGTAAGTAAAAGCTATCTCTGGGAAGAATGGGGATTCTTTGGGATGTTTGAGGGCAAAGTTACTCATGTCTTCAATGGCATAGCCTGTGACTTCTGGAACGAAGAATTTCTGGAAAACAGGGATTTGCCAAGGA
>JALTMZ010000120.1:2805-16806 GCA_027001105.1 Thermococcus sp. | reverse complement strand
ACAAATATCATTATCAAAAGCAGTGACAGTAAGGCATCCAATGTTAATACAAATCCCAGCCTTTTCATCTCTCATCCCACACCCAAAGCTTTAGTCTACATGACTCTACTCTTGGCTCAAGTATAACTCCCAAGTTCCAAGTTATATTGATAAAAAGCTCAGTTCCTTCAAAAGAAGTTATGTAAAGTTCTGCTATGTTAGCCTCCGGAAAGATATCCTTCAAGGGTATCATAACATTTCCCTTTGAGCCAGAATATTTCTTCACTATTGTGCCGTTCTCGACGATTACAGCTTCAGTTATGTTTCCAGATTTATATGCAAATATACCAACAACAGAATCTCCATTTACAGCCAAAAATGATGCATTCGCCTCAGTACCTATCAACGTCACGTTCAAATAGGCATAGTTGGGTATTTCAAGCTTCAATTTTCCTATTATTATGGGTTCCACTCCACTGAAAACTGAAGTTAATGTTAGGTTGCTTTTATAAATCTTCTTCACCATTGATAGTGATCTTTCTGCGACTTCAACCCATTGAGAATTATTCATCGAACTCAGGGCATCATTATATGTATACAGAGTGCCATTTGGAGCATAAATTGTACCATTTATCATAATTATTCTAAGGACTGGTTCTGTTACATTGGAAACGGGAGTAAAATCATATGTCAAGTTGACATCTTGAGGAGCATAAGCCTTAACTTGAACATAAACCCTTCCAATTCCAGTGAACTGAAGCTGACATGTTGCTGCATTGTATCTTAACTGTAAGTTTGATCCCACATCAATAACCTCAACAGTTACAACCGCGTTGGGAGGAATTGTTCCTAAAAGATTCCCTCTGGAATATACATAGACTGTTTCAAGAGGTATAAATTCAACAACGTCACCAGGAGTTAAGTCGAGTAGTATGTTTCCAGCAGATGATGAGAGAGGTTCTCCATTAAGTGTTACAGAACCACAAACAACATCAAAAGGCGAATTTCCACTGTCTGAAAGCCTGAAATTAACATTGTTATTCGGTGCTCCAACAATAATATATACCCCAGTGACTGGAAATCCACTTGTGCTAATTGAATATTTTCTGAGATATATCTCAAACATAAAGTCATTTCCAGAGCTCAGATTTCTTAAGCTATCTATAACTGACGGATCCCCATTTTGAATTCTTTCTTTAAGCCCCAATATTTTATTATAAGCCAGAGATGGGGGATAATTGGGAGAAACTAAACCAAGAACCCTAATTGGAGTATTAGTGATATCCCAATCCTTAGGATACCCTGGACTTTTTGTCAGGATATCCAGCATGTTATTGGCAATATTAGCCCTGTCATACCAGTCAACCAAATTTGTAATCTCAGCTTTTATCATATCATTTGTATTTATAACTACCCCAACGACCATAACAACAATTACAAGTGAAAGCAGCGCATCTATGGATAGGAGTTGACCTCTCCTCATCCCTCTACCCTCACAGCAATATTCACTGCAGTATCACCATAAAACAATGTCCCATTTGAGAGAATTAGGTTTGTTGTCATATTTAAATCTCTCACTATAAAGTTCTCAACTGCGGATGCCAAGGTCTCATTATTTATAGCAGAGTAGGGGGTCGTTAAGACAACGGTAATCGTTATAGTACCATTGATTTGTGAAGTTTCAATCCTAAGAACTCTTAAATTTGGATTAAGCCCATTCAATGTTTCAAGAGCAGAATTCAAAGGTGAGTATCTCGGATCATCTGTTAACACGCCCATATTTAAATAATCACACGCACGAGAAGCTGAAGCTCTAACGTAAGAAACAATTGTCATATCCTTATTCTCCTCAAAATAAGATGGAATAACTAATGCAATTCCAATCAGTATTATACTCGCAATAAACATCATCTCAAGGGCAGTTTGAGCTTTATTTTTCGACCTTAACATAGAGCATCCCTTCAGTTGTGTTGTAATAAGCAGTAATCCAGAATTCTTCACTGCTGGTTAAGTTCACACTGGAAGTTGACAACGGCACTGTAGAATTTTTAACAATCCAGAAACTCCTTCCATTAACAGTTGCGTTTACTATTATTTTATTTGTTGCACCATCAAAAACAACCCTAATTGTCCCGCCATTTAAATCTGGAGCAACTTCCCTCACCTTATAACCCTCTCCGATCGCATAAACCTTTGCACTATGATCTACTAACGTAGAGGAGAATAGCCTAACCTTTGTGAAGGTATCAAAGCTTTCAGCATGGCTGATTTCACTGGTAGCAAGATATGTAATGTTTGTCAAAGTTACTATTATCAGCAAGACTGCAAAGAGGAGGTCAAGACTCAGCTGGCCTCTTTTCATTTTCATCCACCAGGATCTATGTTTATTCTAAGCTCACCGGCTGTTATATCAAGCACCCAAGTGTTTCCATTCCCTGGAATCCACTCAACAATAATTACAAGAGTCGTTGGAAGCTGAGCTGGATCTGCAATTAAAATGCCATTAACTGTGTTTCCATTATAGATAGCAGTTCCACTCGGAGTAAAGCCTGCACTCCCCATAAGATCAGTCCTATATAATGACTGGCTCCAGAAAGTGTTTTTTCCAACCCCGGTCGTTACAAGGCTATTATTAACCGTATCAATTATCCCAACATAAGTTCCGTTGAGATACGTTATAAATATCTCCGGATTTCCACTTAGGTTAAATGATTTTTTCAGGTAATTTTCATCCCTGAGGTATCTTAGAGCGATGTAAGAGGTTGCCTTGGAGCCTGGCCCCTGAGCATAAACTTGAGAAATTGTGTTTGAAATTGAATTTGCGAGGCTTTTAGCCTCTAAGCTAACCTGAACACGAAGTAATTCATTTGACTGTGATTTCTGACTGAAAGTTATATTATTAATGGAATACGCCAGCAGGATAAGCAGTATACCAAATATCAACATGAACTCCAATGAAATCTGCGCCTTCTTCATATTTCCCACTCCTACTATTATTTAGGTTCTAAAGCAGTATTTAACAATTTTCATTCAGTATTGGTCATATTCTCCCCAGTTTTGACTATTGCAAAGATACTTGAACCTATTTTCCTTGTCAAGATTCCAAAATAATCATAGCTGAATATTTTAAACTTGTACCTTGTGCTGTCTAACTGATGTTTAAGAACGAGCTCTCTAAGCTCATCTATGAAGAACTGCGTAAGTTGATAATATGTAAAGTCAAGTTTTTCTTTCCTATATGAATGGAAGAATATTAACAGCGGAAGAGCACTAACCCCAACTAAAAACCATGGAGTGTCAAAAAAGAAAGACAAAACTATTGTTGCTGCCAGAAACACCAATATGCCCAACATTGCTAATCTTACATAGTTTTTGACTTTTTTCAGATATTTTACCTTAACTTCCCAAATATTTAACAAAGCTGGATTGTAGAAATCAAAAGCTGTGTGGCGCTTTCCTTTTTGTATTCTCTGCCTAATTAAGTCGTCCCAATCATCTTGATAATAGATGACCTCACCTCTGTTTTTAGCCCTCTCTGCATCAAGAGATGATATTATCCTGATTATATCCTCGGCACTTTCGTGGGCTATGTGGGAGTAAACTTCCCTTTCATTAAGTTCAAGTGCGACCTCAACTGAATCTCTTATCACATTACTCATTTATCTCACCAGGATAAAGGTCATCAAAATCTGGTAAACCAGATAAGAGCTCTCTTTTCCTCACTTCTGCTTCTTCTTTTGCCTTAATAAAAGACTGAGCATAACGCTTAGCTGTCAAAATAATATTCTCTATGCTCCTACTTTCATATATGCCGCTAAGAAGGGTTACTACCTCAACCTCCCTTTCTCTTGGATCAGGATAAAATCCTCTGAATATCTGCTTTCCTTTAATTTTCTGGGCGAGATAATCCAATGCCTCGAATATCTCATTTGCTTTCAAAAGTTCTGGTGGCCCATGAATTGCTACCAATCCATATAGAGCGGACTCTATGTTTGCATCAAGGTAAAGGCCCTCATTCTCAAAAGATTTAAGGATTAAACGGGAGAGATTTTTGACTTTATTCGCTTCTGCTTTTGCATAGCCAACTGTAGCAAAGCTACCAAAGGCTTTAAGTACAAATTTCAAATCACTGGCATCCAGTGTCTGCTCACCAGGAACATCAATTAAAGCCAAAAGTGAGGCGATGCGCTCGACTATTGTATAGTTTATCTTTTCATATGCCCTACTTATATCCATTCCCGTTTCTTTTAGCTTATTGTTGTCTATTGCAATTATTGAATCGGCAAACTTTGAGAGCTTGTCAATTGTTATTGCTGCATTTATAGTTGGTCTTATCCCCTCTTCTTTCAGAGGCAATGCACCTATAGCCACAACAAGAGAGTCTGGGTATTCCTCCTTGAGAGCTTCAGCTAAAACTGGTGTCCCTCCTGCTCCGGTGCCTCCTCCAAAGCCAAATGTTAAGAAGAATATGTCAACATCCTCATATCCGATTACTGAATTCATCTTTCTCATGACCAAAGATAAGTCCCGCTTCATGGCTTCCCTGCCCAATACTGGATTCGCATTTACACCTTTCCCTCCAGTTAGGCTTTCCCCAATGAGTATCCTGCGCTCTTGGGGAATATGTTTCAGGTATTCCAGATCACTTTTCGATGTGTTTATTGCTATAGCCTCAAAGTCAACTAATGCAAACAAGTCTGCTATCTTGGTCCCACACTGCCCAATCCCTATTATTAAAGCCCTCACGATTTAATCACCTCAAGAACTTCACAGTCAGCTCATCTAAATCAACAACCCCATCATGGTTCTTGTCCTTATATGTCACAACCAATGCATCGCCTTTGAGGTACTTCACCAAACCGGAATCAAATATCTTGGCTACAACATTATCAAGACCTTTTTCATAGAAAACAAAGAGTATGTAGCCCGTTTCAGTCTTTCCTGGAATCAATATAACTGTATTCTTAATGCTGTATTCTTCTCCATTGATGTGAATTGTTTCGTTGTTCACTTCAAGCTTCACATAGGGGTTATAATCCTTGATGTTAAATTCCCCGAAGTCCGATAGCACTATGTAGTTTGCATCTCCAAATCCTTGGAACTTTTCAACAGTCGTGTTGGTTTCGAAAAGTTTGTCGATAGACGCTTTTATTTGTTGGGCCGTTAAGTTCCTATCATCGGTGTAAACCACATAAAACTTCTGCTCTGGGATTAGTCTTATCACATCATAGAGGTTAATCTTGGGTATAAACTTAAACTGTGAGAGGAATTGTGTAGCTAATGCAGAATCAACAATTGTATCTCCCCATAGACCGTCATGCTTTTTATCCATAAGCCAATTCAGGACATCCTCCCGGTAATCATACCCAAATTCTGCTAATAGTTCTGCAGCTCTTATTGTGAGCTCAATTGTTGGCTTTTCTTTATACTGGAATACTCCAATCAAGTAGTGTTCCTTTATATTTGCCCATCCCCCATCTTCCGTTCTCTGCTCAAGGAGCCATTTGAGATGAGGCTCCAGCTCATCTTTTGTTGAAATTGGTGCCAAAGCTTCAAGGACTTCAAGTGTAACAGAAACCTCAGGTGGGAGCATGTAGGAGTAAAATCCAGTATCTACATAAGTTCCCCATCCGGTCTTTGAGATAGAAAGCAGCCAGTTCTTTGCTCTTTGAATTTCTGTACTATTCGATGGAACCCCAAGGGCAAGGAGTGCTTTAATTGCCAGGGCAGTATCATAAGGCTGAGGACCCAAAAAGTTCCCCCACTTTCCTGTATCAAGCTGAATGCTTTCTATAAGTTTAATGTTTTCCTCTTTTTCTGTTTCATTCAGCATGTTAAATTCAAGAAGCGTCAGAAGGGCATAAACATAGGGCGAATATATTTCATTGTTCTTCTTGGCAATTAACTTGTCTTCTTCGTATTTTACCCTTACCCACTTCAATCCTTTTTCAATGCTCGGATCTCTAAAATAGCATAATTTAAGAGCTTTTAGTGTATAGTATGTTGCCTTCTCATTAGATAGAAAACCATAATAATAGCTCCAGCCACCATCAGGATTTTGAGCATTTTTCAAAGCCACACAGGAAGTTTTAAAGGGGTTTTCCAGCCCCTGGCTCAGCTTGTCACTTATCAATGCAAAACTCAGCACTGCATAGGAGGAAGCTTCAAACAGATGTGCCTGAGAAAACAGTTTTGGTTCATCACTCCAGTAGAATGTGGACTGTCCTTTCTTTAAAGATTCCAAAATTAAGAGCGCCTTAGCGACATCAAAGTTAACATCTTCATAATCCACAAGAGCATAGGTAAGCAGAGCCCTGTCACTTACACTTAGGTTCCCTGATTCAAGTGCCCTCTTTATCTCCCCTACCAGGTTTGTATCAACGTCTTTTCCCACGCTCTTAAAAGCCAACAACTCCAAAGCCAACGCTTTATACCTATCAATACCATATTCCTCCACATTAGCTATGTATCTGAGAGACCTTTTGATATAGGGATGATTCACCCCAAAGCCATTCTCTCCCAAAGCCCAAATTGCCATGACCGTTGGATAAAACTCTGGTTCTGTCTTAGGAACATATCCCCAACCGCTGCCTGAATAAGAATTCAGCAGAAATGAAATGCCATCATCCAGCGCGTGGAAAATTTTTGAGTATTCAGGAGTACCTTTCTCATAAAGATGGAGCACCTTACTCAGTGCGATAACCGCATAGGAGGTATCAACAACATTACTCACACTACCTTTGAAATACCCCCACCCACCATCGGGATTCTGCCATGAGACCAGTAGATTGGCAATGTACGTTATGTTTTCAATGAGATCATAATCCACTTTTCCCTGAGCAGATGTTAGTGCGAGTAACACCAAGCTTATCTCTTGTGTTGTATTAGCCAGATTCTTTGTTTTTGTTAAAAACTCAACAGAACCGTCTAAGATTGGCTTTGCTCCCACAAGTCCGTAGGAAGTTATAATGAAAATGACCAACATAAGTGATAATGCACGTTTCTTCATCGTCCAGCACCCCTAACATAGTAATGTCTCCCTAAAATAAATAAGCTTTTTCCAAAAATAAGGTTAAGAACAAATAAAGTTTACTCAGCAGGGCTAATGTTTTATGAAGCGCTCTTCTTTGCTTATGTCGTCCCTCATTATTAGCACTACCCTGCTTGGCTGGTATTCGTCCTCAATGTGATAGCCCGGCAGGTATTTTACAAGCTCTTCAGCAAAGGCTTTTATTTCTTCGTGTTTAGGCATGTTGTTTATCGTCAAGCGGTTTCTTGAAAACCCCACAAACATGTACGCCTTGGCTTCAACGAACATTGGTTTGGCTTTCATGATTAGCTCTGCATAACCCTTTGGGTTGTGCATGTTTTCACCTTTGACAAGGGTCAGCCTTATTACGGTTCTTGTAGGCAGGTCTCGCATTAATTCAAGGGTTCTGAGTATTCTCTCCCATCCATCCGGAATCATTGGAATATTTACTCTGTTGTATGTCTCAATATCTGGGGCGGTTAAAGAGACATAGAGCTGTGTTGGCAGTTTTCCTTCCTTTTTCATCTGCTCTATTGCTTCAGGGACAGTTCCATTTGTCACAATGAACGTTGTAAATCCTCTCTTATGAAATTCCTCAACCAAGTCCTCGATATTTGGATACAGTGTTGGCTCCCCAGATAAGCTAATGGCAGCATGTTTAGGCTCTTGAGCCTCTTCATACTTTTTGACATTTATCCTGTCCTTTATCCCACCAAATCCACTTAACAGCTTTCTCTGCGCTTTTATGCTCTCCTCAACAATGAACGCTGGATCATCCCAAGGCTGCGGCAACTCTGTTCCCAAAAAGCCTTCCATTGGGCGCCAACAGAATACACAATTGTGAGTGCACCATGCCAAAACCGGCGTCATCTGCAGGCAGCGGTGAGAGTGAATACCATAAAACTTCTGCTTGTAACAAACCCTATTGTGCTTTATACTCTCCTTTAGCCAATGACACAGTTTGACCCCGCTGTGTCTGCCAACAAGAGCGTAATGCTGCTTTTTAAATAATCTCGCAATCTCTTCAGGCATGTTGGGTTTCACATTTTCCACCTTAGGCTCACCCAAGAGGGAGTAAAAAGATGCGTTTAAAAATTTTTGCAACACAACTCTGGTCATTTAACCTCATAAACTCCAAGTATTTTATCGTCGAAAAATAATTCGGCGATTAACAAAAAAGCTTAAAAACAATGAGGATTAGTTGTATCCATGTTGAGTCATATGAAACCGACTTTAATCATCAAAACACGTGAAAAAGAATTTGAAGTTGAGCTCTTTGAAGATGACTATGAATACGAAAGCAAGCCAAAGGTAAAATTCATCCAAGAAGTTAAGAGGATTCATTTAGCTTAGCTGTAATAACAAGGATTTCTTCAAAAAAGTACCTCTCTCTTGCGGTAATCTCTACTTTAAACCCCAATCTTGTGAGCTTTTCTATGGTATCCTCAACACCCGTTATTGATGACTGAACTATCTGAACTATCCCATTTGGCTTTAAGTAATCTTTAACTTGGCTGATGAACCTATCAAGTACTTCCCTCCCCCGCATCCCACCGATTAAGGCTAAGTCAATTGGTTCTTTTAACTCCTCGGCTTCTCCTGGCAGATAGGGAGAATTAAAAGTTATTATGTCAAATTTTCCTTCAACATTTTCAAACAAATCGCTTACACGGAACTCCACATTTTTTATTCCATTAATTTTTGCGTTCTCTTTTGCCAGTTCAACGGCTATTGGATTAATGTCAACTCCAAGAACAAATTTTGCTTTTTTTGCCATTAACAAGGCTATGATTCCTGTTCCAGTTCCCATATCCAAAGCAATGTCCCCTTCTTTAACTTTCAAATTCTCAGCTAACAGAAAAGTGTCTTCAGCAGGCTCATAAACCTGAGGATGGAGCTTTAGTCTAATACCTTTATAGTAGAAAAATGCCATTCTAATCACAATAGAAATTTAGAGAAAAGAAATCACTTCTTCCACTCAGTATAGCCGCATCTTCCACATGCCCATCTATCCTTGTGGTTTGCCATGAAAACTCCAGGGCCACATCTTGGGCAGTACTTGTTTTTTCTTACAACTTTGCCATCCTTAACTTCATAGAGCTTCCATTTCTGCCCCATCACTCTCCCTCCTTCTTCTCAATTAAACCGTCTCTAATCAGAATATACTCAGGCTCAATGTAGAGCATTCTCTCCTTGCTCTCATAAGCCTTTGCGTAACCCTTTGAAACCCTGCTACCAAAGTAAGACCTAATATACTGGATAACCGTTGTCTCTGGGTTTAAATCAAGCATTGCAACGAGCTTCCCCTTTATATCTTTCCTTGAAGGTGTTGGTTCTCCTTCATGGATAATCTCGAAGTAAATCTCCTTTCTCCCAAGGAGCTTGTTCTCCTTAATTTCAGTAACCCTAATCTCCATCGTAAACCACCTCCATCTTACGCAATATCTCAGCGCATCTACGCTTACATTCCGGTGTTACCTTTATAAGCACTATGCCCTCTTTGGGCTGACCATAAACAACCAACGCATTGAGAGGAGCATAAAGCACCGCGGGAATCGCGGCTAAATCTTCCTCACCATGAACTTTAATGTAAACATTTAAACCTCTCTTGGCAAGCTCGATGGATTTTCGGATAGCATTTAATAAAGCTTTCGTTATGGTTGCCGGCGGATTATTGGCCGTCAAGATTACAGCACCGAACTCGATCTCTGGATTATATTCATTCCGCTCAGTTTTATGGTCATATATTGCCACACTGGGCTTTATGCCGAGCTTTAAAACATTTTCCGTGACAACATCCCCAACTGTGATGAGATAAGGAGCTTTTTCAAGCTTTTCTTTTACTAAAATATAAGGACGGGGAAGTTCACCCCTAACTAACTCACCCAACGGCTTTTTAAGTTCACTTCTAAGAGAAAAAGGAAGTTTAAAGTAAAATTCTCTGCACATCTTTATCTGACCCTTATAGCATACTTCCCCGGGACTTTTACACCCAATTTTTGAGCTATCTTTGAATTTTCAACATCCATGATTATAACTAAGTCAAACCACTCATCGCTTAAATCCCTGCTCCCGCAAACTGGACATCTGTCCTCGGTTGTTATGTAATGACAGTGCCTGCAGGCTCTTTCCTTCATCCAGCCTCACCTTTACGCTTTTCTTTTGCAATCCACTCAAATTTTCCAAGACCGGGTTGCCTCATTGTTAGACCAATCTTGTTCTCCCTGATTATCCTGCTCTTAACGCTGATGGCAATTATCCTCGCCCTGACTTCATCGCCAAGCTTGAGAAGGTATTTCTTTTCCTTTCCAAGGAACTGCTTGTTCTTTTCATCAAAGACCACATAATCGTCCATAAGCTGTGAAATGTGAACGAGGCCGTCCATGGGTCCAATTCTTATGAAAGCACCGTAAGGAGCAACATCAACAACTTCTCCCTCAACAACCTCATGCATCTCAGGCTTCCACACGAGAACATCAAAAACTACTTCGTGGTAAGTTGCACCGTCACCAGGGACGATAACTCCCTCACTAACCTCGTGAACATCAAGAACTGCCAAGATAACTCCCTCATCCTTATCATAAATCCCCTCATAGGTCTCTCTCAGAACTATTTTCGCGGCTTCTTTTGGATCCATTGTAAACATCCTTGGAGGAATTCTCACAACATCTTTAACTGTCAAAAGCTTGTACATCCCGCTACCTCCCGCTTTTTAATGTATTTGAAAATAAAAAGAAAGAGATCACTCCTTCTTTCCAAATTTCTCTTTGTAAAGCTCAATAGCCCTCAAGATTTCCTGCTTTGCTTTTTCTGCGTTTTCCCACCCTTCAACAATGATTTCTTTTCCTTGCAGCTCCTTGTATCTCCTGAAGAAGTGGGCAATCTCATCAAGGAATGCCTTTGGAACATCGGTTATATCTTTCCAGTCGTTGAAATATGGGTCTTCTACGGGAACTGCCAAGACTTTGTAATCTTTGTCTCCGCTGTCAATCATCTTAAACAGGCCGATTGGTCTTGCCTCTATGAGAACTCCGGGATAAGTGGGCTCTCTCATGATAACCATGATATCAAATGGGTCATCGTCATCATACCATGTCTGTGGAATGATTCCGTAATCGACTGGGTAGTGGAATGGGCTGTAAAGGACTCTATCGAGCTTTATTAAACCTGTTTTCTTATCAAGCTCATACTTGTTTCTGCTCCCCTTTGGAATCTCAATCAATGCGTAAACAACTTCTGGAACCTCTGGTCCTGGCTTAAGGTCATGGAACGGATTCATCTTTACCACCTCTCAAACCTTTTATTAACTAACCTAAAAGTTTTTCTGCATTTAGCTTTAAGAGTTAGCTTTTAAAGTTGTCGCTATTCCAGCATACCTTCAAGCTCAAGAATCTTCTTTTGTCTGAGATAGACAACAGGAATACCTTTCTCCCTGAGCTTCTTTTTAAGGAGCTTATCGTTCGTACAAACAATAACATTAGAGTTTTTCACAGCAAACTCATAAATCTGCTTATCAGTTGGCTTTTCTCCAAATCTTCCAATTTCAACAATTCTAAACCTCTCAGCGAGCTTTTTAGCCATTCTAACAGCCATAAGGTCTTTTCCTTTGGCTTTGTGCTCTATAATGTTGAGCTCATCCAGAACTATGTTCGGAACAACAATCTCAAACTTAACATCAAGAACTCGATTAAGTTCGCCGATTATATCAACACCAAACTGGCCAGGAATTAAAAGAAAGTTTGTGTCGGGAACAACAAGCCAAGCCTTTCTCATTAAGCTCACCGCAAAGCAAAATTAAGAAGAAAAATCAGCCTTTAATGAATCCATAACCAATTAAACGCCATCTCGAACCAACCTGTCTGCTTATTGCAACTCTTTCTCCTACTTCTGCACACACTGGAATCTGGAGTTTGAGTTCTACCTCATCCTTTCCGAGTCCAGTGACAAGACCCATAGTTCTCGCTGTTCCAACGTTTAAGAGGAGGACTTCCCTCTTCTTTATCGGCTCAACTTTAAGTTCTTGCTCCGTCCCAACGACTCTCTCTAAGAGGTGGACTTCCAAGCGGAGCTCTTCCCATACTGGGGGCAATTTTCCAGGTTTCCCAACGACATTTCCTGCCATCAAATCTCCTTTGGTTAGGAACGGATCGAGCTTTGTTCCTACTCCCACTAATCCACCCGGATAAGCCTCCTCAACAAACCTTCCTCCAGCCTGAAGAGAAACAATCTCAGTTGTTATTGGCTCATATTTTATCCTTCCATGCTCTTCATAAGGCACCCCTGGACGAATTTCAATCTCATCCCCAACTTTGAGCTTTCCTTGGACTATTGATCCTCCAATAACACCACCGATAAGCTTTTCTGGGGGAGTTCCTGGCTTGTTGACGTCAAAGCTCCTTAAAACAAGCATCTTTGGAGGCTTATTGGGGTCTCTCTTTGGGGTCGGTATGAAGTCCTCTATTGCCTTTATGAGAACATCAATATTCGCTCCATGCAGAGCTGAAATTGGAATAATCGGAGCGTTTTCAGCAACTGTCCCTTTGATAAACTCCTTAATCTGTCTGTAGTTTTCCAAGGCTTTTTCTTTATCAACAAGCTCAATTTTGTTCTGGGCGATTATTATGTTCTTGTTTCCAATAATTTGAAGTGCCATCAAGTGCTCTCTTGTCTGCGGCCTTGGACAGGGTTCGTTTGCAGCAATTACGAGAATTGCACCATCCATCAGTGAAGCCCCAGCAAGCATCGTGGTCATCAATGCCTCGTGACCTGGGGAGTCAATGAACGAAACTCTCCTCTCAAATTCTGTCTCGGCTCCACAGTATGGGCAGATCTGAGAAGTTGAATATCTCCCACAGCTTGGACACCTTCTAATTTCAGCATCAGCAAAGCCTATCTTAATTGTGATGCCTCTTCTCAGCTCTTCACTGTGAGTATCAGTCCAGATTCCAGTTAAAGCTTTAGTTAGTGTCGTTTTACCGTGATCAACGTGACCAACCATCCCTATATTAACCTCAGATTGTTTAAACTTCTTCTTTGCCATGGCTCTCGCCTCCAAAAATAAAATGGGAGAATCCTTTATTAACCTTACCACAAAAAGTGCCAAAGGAAATTAAAGGCAAAAGCAAAGAAAATCAGTAGATTAACTTAACATTAATTTGAGCAATTTCAGGACTAATAGTATTGCCCCTGACTGTCTTCTTCCTTCTCTCGCCTTTTTCCTTGGGTCTAAAGCCTGGACCCTTTGAAAGCAAAATCTTAACTCTTCTTGGCCCGTGAACATCTGGCCTCATTGGAAAGCCGTCTTTATCCGTCCCGCCCCTGATGAGGAGCTTTGCATCTGCTGGAATTTCTTTTCCGAAGATTGCACTTAAATCAAGCTTGAGTTCTTTCGCTGAAATCTGGTCGCCTATCTTTTTGCCGATTAATTTTTCTGCCTCAGCTCCACTTATCTCAACCTGCTTCGCAATACCACTTTTCGGATCGGAGATCACAAGCTTAAACGTAACCATTTCCTCCCACCTCTCAAATCTTCATTAGCGGGATTCATTGGGTTGCCCCTTATCCGAATGCCATTGATTTAGTGCATTTAAAAAGGTTTCTAAGCAAAACTTTTTTATATATCCACACAAGTAGCAACACACAAGAGGTGAGAATATGGCAAAAGAGAAGACAACCCTTCCGCCAACCGGTGCAGGTTTAATGAGGTTCTTTGATGAAGACACAAAGGCAATAAAGATAAGCCCAAGAGGAGCAATTGCCCTTGTGCTGATATTCATAGCGATTGAGATACTTTTACACGTGTTCGGAACTCAGCTCCTTGGCTAAAGCAGGGTTTTCTTTAGACCCCTTGCATTTAGCTCCTCATTGATTATCCTTCTCACGGCATCTTCAAGATAACCTTTGACCAATCTTTCAACATCTGCTTTTATTTGATCAATGTCGTGCCTAAGTCCCTCAAGAAGCCGGATGTACTCTTTTGCCATTTTGAATTG
>JALTMZ010000120.1:0-2795 GCA_027001105.1 Thermococcus sp. | reverse complement strand
GCTTTATCAGTTGCTCTTTCAAATGCTCAAAATCCTCTTTTATCACTTGGAGCCTCCTAAGTTCTTTCATAAGCTCGTCAATTTGTTTGTTTAGCTGTTTATTTTCTTCTTTAAGCTCTTTTATCATCATGTCTTTTTGCTCAAGCTCTCTCACAAGGGTATTGTACTCTGTTGCTATCTGATGGAGACGCTCAATTTCCCTGAGAGGCGGAACCTTACCATCTCCAAGAATTATGACATCCCCGCCAACATTAACTATGTCACTTGGTCTAATTCTGATTTTCTTTTCTGTAGAGAACATTCCCGAGTGAAACTCTCCGGTCTTACCAAGGTTTTCCAAGACTTTCATTCGAAGTATGAAATAAAACTGATCCCCTTCAACTTCAACGTTAATGTCCGTAACGTATCCAAGTATCGTTCCATCAACAAGGGAGACCACAAACTTATTAACAAGCTGATTTGCCTGACCTTGTTGCTCAGCCATAACAACCACCCAAATATTTTTGAGGTGTTTTATACTTAAGTATTTTTGGTTCTCAAGCTTTAAAAAGGAAAATTTGAGTCCATATGGTGGGATAAAATGATAATCTTTGTAGGACGTTCAAACGTTGGTAAAAGCACGCTGATTTATAGACTCACAGGAAAAAAGGTGAAGAGGGGCAAGAAACCCGGCGTTACACGGAAGCCCATCGAAATTATCTGGAGAAATAAAAGGGTAATCGACATGCCAGGCTTTGGTTTCATGAGCGGGATTCCAAGACATGTTCAAGAGCGAATAAAAACAGATATTGTGCGGTTTATTGAGGAGCACGCAGATGAAATTGAAGTTGCAGTGTTGGTCATTGATGGGAAAAGTGCCTTAGAAATCATTGAAAGATGGGAAAGGAGAGGAGAAATCCCAATAGATGTGGAATTCTTTCAGTTCTTACAAGAGCTCAATATTCCAACAGTAGTCGCCGTCAACAAGCTTGATAAGATAAGAAATGTAAGTCTGACAATCAATAAACTGATAGAGAAATTTGGACTAAGCGGCGCTTGGGAAGAGTATAAAGAACTTTTTGTCCCAGTATCTGCCAAATTTGGGACAAACATAGAAGAGCTGAGAAAAGTTATAGATAAAAAAATCAGAGAGTTTCAAGAACGACGTGAGTAATTGTCTCTTTTACTCCGTCCAAGGAGGCAATTTCTTCAAGGATTTCGTCAAGTTTTGTCTTATCTGCCTCAACAATCAGGTCAATGTCTCCTGTAACCCTGTAAATACGCCTGACTTTAAGCTTTCTTATTGCATCATAGACATGCTTTCTTTTTGTCGGCTCTATCTTAACAAAAACAAAAACATCCCCTTTTCTTTCACCAAGCAATTCTAAAGCCTTTCCTGTAAGATCTATAAAGCCCCTTCCAGTTCTTATATAGCCAAGTTCCTTCAAAACCTTAAGATGGTTACTCAACGCCTGTCTTGTAATTCCAAGCTCCTCTGCAAGCTCGTCCTGAGTTTTTTCAACTGTATGAACCTCAATGGTCTTGCCCTCTTTGTAAAGCTTCCTTAAAAGTTCAATTTGTCGAGTGGTAAGTGAAACTTTTTCCTCCATCATTTTAACCTCCTCAATTTTTTCTTGTCAATCATAAAGTTAGACTTTCAGAGTTTAATAAAGTTTTTGGTTTTTGTAAAATGAAATTCTTGTATTCATCCGTTTACTGAACTGTAAATATAAATCTTTTCCGAAGTTAACTTTTTATTGAAGTTGAAGAAGTTATAAGCATGAATAAGGCAAGGTATACCCAAGAGGTTCCAGAGGACAGGAAGGAACTGTTGAATGTTCTAAATGAACACAAAAAACCAGTTAAGATAATGATTCTGGGTGGAGTCGATACCGGAAAAACGACATTGGCAACATTTTTAGCAAATGAGCTCCTGTCATCAGGGTTCAGGGTTGCAATAATAGACAGTGACATCGGGCAAAAGGGAATTCTTCCACCGGCCACAATAAGTCTTGGTTTTCCAGAGGGATTGTTTGAATCCCTTGGAGATATAAAAGCATACAAGCACTACTTCGTAGGGAGCATTACCCCAAATCAGTTTTTTGGAGAAATGATTGCGGGGGTTAAGTTGCTCACGGAGGAAGCAGAGAAGAAAGCAGATATAACTATTATAGACACCACAGGCATGATCAGCGGTGCAGGTGTTGAGCTTAAGAGAATGAAAATTGAAACTGTTAAACCTGATGTAATAGTTGCATTACAGAAAGAAAATGAATTAGAGCCAATATTAAGACCATTCGAAGAGAAAGTGCAGATTTTCCGCCTTGAAGTTAGTAGCAAAGTTCGAAAATTCAGCAGGGAAGAGAGAAGGGAGATACGAAAAGAGAAGTGGAAAGAGTACTTCAGAGACTCAAACTCATACACAGTGAATCTAAATCACTTTATCATAAGCGGAACCCAGCTTTTCCAAGGTGAAGAAATCAATGAGGATGAAAAGTCCCTTTTGGAGGCATTGTTTAAATGGTTAATCATTCACGGAAGAAAGATTGGTGGGAAATACCTTATTGTAAAGGTTGATACCGCTAATATCCCAAGACAGGTTGATAGGAACATTCTGCAGTACGTTGATTTTGAGAAATTAAGCAATTTACTTCTTGGAATGATTGACAAAGATGGCTTCTGTGTGGGATTGGGTGTTCTGAAGTTCATAAACTTCAGAGATATGAAAGCTGAAATCTTAACACCTTTAGACGGAGAAACAATTAAAAAAATTAAGGAGATAAGATTTGGAAGGATCAGGGTCAGGGAAGATGGTG
>JALTMZ010000119.1 GCA_027001105.1 Thermococcus sp. | reverse complement strand
TTTATCAAATCTTCCGCACAGAATTTCCGCTCTGCCAGCATCAAATAGTATTTGGCCCGCCAACAACCAGTCTCTCTTATCTGAGTGGATAGCTGCCATATTTGTGTAAAGACTAGATACTTTATCGCAAAAAACAGCTATATCTAGCTCCCTTCCTTTTTTACAATCTAATCCCTTTTTGATTCCCTCAAAGGCTACTTCTGTGTATCCAACTTTAAGCCAATCCTCTATCGTCTTTAAGTCAATTTCACACTCATTGTCTGAAATATTTATCAACCTCTTCAAAAATCATGAAAATAAATGTTAATGAAGAATTTTGAGGAACTAAAGAAATTTGGAAAAAAGAAGGTGACAAAAGACTTTGAGGAGGAGCTTTAATGGTTCTTTCTCTTTTCAGACTTTTATTTTTGCTCCCCAAGTTTCTGTGGAACTTAGCAGGGATCAAACGGACAATAAGAAGGAGCAAACGGAAATTTAAGAGGACATTGGTAAAAAGCGGTGTTCCCAAGGAATTAGCTGAAGAACTTGCAAACGAATATGCTTTGCCTGATGACATCATCTCATTAAAAACTCTTGTTAAAATTTCAAAATACACAAGGAGAACTTAGCTTTTCTTTGCATATTGGGCATAATATACAAGTGCTTTCAGGAGATTATTGAACCCTTCATATGTGACCAAAGACAAGAGTATAGGTTCCTGCTCTAAGCGCTTTTTCACAGTTTGTTTAAGTTCCTCAACCCTCTCTCTCGGAACTAAATCGATTTTATTAATCACAACAATTATCGGTTTTTCGTATCTGAATTTCAATAGATGGTGGAGCTTCTCCATTCCCCTATGTAGACCGTACTGAGCGTCGATCATGTGGATAATGATATCAGCTGATGTTATTTCGTCTAAAATTTCCCTGAACTTTTCTTCACTTATAACCTTTCCTCTGAACTCATATTTGGGATCAAAAAGCCCCGCCGTATCAATTAATACAAACTCATCTGCTCCTCCGAATGGATTTTTCATAGTCTTTGGAATCTTAATTTTTCCAAAAGTTTTCCTTATGATACTTTTTGTGGTTCCTGGAATCTCAGCAGTTTCAGAGACCCTCTTTCCGAGGAGTGCATTCATGAGCGTAGACTTGCCTACGTTTTCGGCACCAATGATCGCAACCTTTATCATGTTTCTCACCGATAAGTATATCACTCAGAGGGTAATATAAGCATAAAGGTGGTTGAGATGCCCAAGAGGGTTAAGTTTGGTCATCACTACTATTACATCGTTCTTCCCGATGAGCTGAGAGATAATAAATTTCGAGGTAAAAATGTAGTTCTTGAGGGAATAGTAGAGGACAAACCGCTCATAGAATTCCTTCCGATGGAACTGCCGAGCTACAGAACGACTTTTCGTATAAATGGTTTGAAAATTGAATTTTCGGGCACTCCTCATATAGGGATAGGGGAACAGGTGAAAGTCTACGGCAGATTCGTGGGAGATGGAATCATAGCTAAGGCTATAGAAACTGAAAAGGCTTTGTATATCTCGGAGGAGTAGCTATGCTGAGGCTGTTTATTGAAGCGGGAAAACTTAAGCGCCTGCCCAGGATGGGATGGTTGCTTAGAGGAGTTCCAAATCCTGAAAGTGTTGCAGATCACAGCTTTAGAGTTGCTTTTATAACCCTTCTCTTGGCAGAGGAACTTAGAAGCAGGGGTGTTGATGTCAATGTAGAAAAAGCTCTCAAGATTGCCCTTCTCCATGACCTTGGAGAATCCAAAATTACAGATCTCCCTTTAGATGCCCAAAGATACGTGGATAAGAGAAAGGCTGAAAAAAGGGCTGTTATGGAGCTTTTACTTGAGGTTGGAGATAAAAGCTTGGAATATTTCAAGCTGTTCGAGGAGTATGAGGAAGAAAGCAGTTTGGAAAGTAGATTAGTCAAGTTTGCGGACAAGCTTGAGATGACTCTTCAAGCATATGAATACGAAATTGCTGGTTTTGGAAATTTAGATGAATTTTGGTCAGCACTTGAGTATCTAAAGAAAAGCGAATTTCACAAGTATTTCCAAGAGCTTATTGAGGAAGTAGAGAAGCTTAGGAAAAATTAATTACTTCCGACATCCTAACTTTTTTGGTGATTTTTATGGGAGTGAGAAAGCTTGGTGAAAATTTATATCTTTATCCGGGAAGTCCTTCAACGATGATAAAGCTCCATGAGGGAAAGGCTGTTCTTGTTGATGTTGGACATGGAAGCGGAAGACATAAAGATCTGCTGAGGGAAGTTAGGAAACTTGGAAGTGAGATAAAAGCCCTTTTAGCAACCCATGGGCATGCTGATCATATAAGCGTTGCTATAAAAATTGATAAACCTCTTTTTATGCATCGCTTTGAGTTTTCCATTGCTGAAAGTCCTCTCAATAGAGAGCTCCTAACTTTTGGTTCAAAAGCCCCTGAGGGATTCCTCGTGTTTCAGTTTCCACATGAGGTTAAAGTTCATGCTATTTTTGAGTGGAACGATGAGTTATTTGGCCTAAAAGCTATGAAACTAAATGGCCACTCCCCGGGAATGACAGGTTTTGTAGATGAAGAGAACTGTGTCATCTATAGTGGAGACAGCTTCTTTGGGGAGAGGATAATTCAAGCTGTTGGAGTTCCCTATTTGGTCGATGTGGGACTATTTAAAACTTCAATTATGCAATTACATAATTATGCAATTGAAGGGTTTTTGCTAATACCCTCTCATGGAAGACCTGTTAAGGGAGAAGAAGCTGAAAAGCTGTTGGAGTTTAACCTCCAAAGAATTGAAGATGCTGAGAAGAAAATTTTGGAGCTATTAAAGAGACCTATGAGCATAAGTGAGCTGAGCTACCATTTAGCCAAGACATTTGAAGCGAAGATAACGCCTCAATCTTTGGCGTTGAATCAAGTTCCAATAAGGGCATTCATAGCAGAACTTTACAATAAGGGAGTAATTGAAGCAGTGATTGAGAGAGATTTGAAGTGGAAAGTGAGGTGATAGAATGGAGAAATTTGAGATCATACCTGTGGGAGTTGTTAGAAAGGGTGAGAGAGGAGATGTATTGGAGATTTTCCCTAAGTTTAAAGATGCAGCTGATGGCTTACACGAGGGGGATTTTATCAAGCTTATTCTCTGGTTTCATAAAAGTGACATACCAGAAAAGCGACGAATTTTGAAAGTTCATCCCCACGGCAATCCGCAGAATCCCTTAACTGGAGTTTTTGCTACCCGCTCCCCTGTGAGACCTAACCCATTAGCCATATACACTGTCCGGATTCACAGGATCGAGGAGAGCAGAATATACATTGATCCTATTGATGCCGATGACGGAACACCGATAGCTGATATAAAGATCTTCGTTGAGAGCTTGGACTGTCCAGCCAGAAGGGAACTCGAAGAGTGGAAGCTTGATATTGAGAATGCACGGCAAATTAGTGAGCTTAATTTAATTCCAAGAATAAGCGAACACTTAGATGAGCTTGAGGAGGTGTCTCCGGAGGAGTTCACGGCTTTAATAGTTGAATTGGGGTCGAGAACAATATACTTAACAGCCAAGGACCTTGCAGACTTAATAAAATTTCTAAATGAGACCTATGAGAGACTGCCAGTGGAGATAAAAGATAAGCTGAAATCTCAGAGTTCGTAGCCGTTGTTCCCGTAGCAGATGTAATAGTAGGGACAGAACTTACACATATAATTTCTCCATCCCTCAGGGAGTTTGTCTTTTTCATAATGTTTTTTCACAATGTAGAACTGCTTTACCGTTTCCTTGAACAGCTTTTCATCATAGGGAACCTCAAAAGCCTTGAAATTTTTCCCTTTGACTATTGGAAAGCTTGAGAAGTCTATCCATTTTAAGACCTTGTGGGGGTTCTCATGAAGTTTTACATAATAAAGATAACCATATTCGCTTTCTGCCCATCTTAGATAGATGTTTAGCTGGGCGAGGTGGTACTCATAGGGCAGCCTTGGAAGTGAAGTTTTACCTTTTATCTCAATGGGGAAATCCCGATAGGCGTCAATTCTCCCATGGATTTCAAAGCCGAGACGAGAAGAGCGAAGAACTATGTGCTTTTCAAGTTCAAAGCCAAATTGCTTACTTAAAATTTCACCTAAAACATTGTGGGTCTTGACGCCTTGGTTCAGTCTAACTCTAACGAATTCAGGCCATTTCTCTGGGTATCCTTTAAGTCTAAAGTATATGCGTCGGGGGCAGGTTAGGGCTTCGCTTGCATAGAACTCAAGAAGTTCATCGCTCATTGTTGTGCCTCCTGATGGAAGTTAAAGTAGCGTCAGCTAATACCGACGTCATCACCGCTCAGACTGGGCAAGGCCCATCATCCGCTGAATAAAGTATCTAAAACTAAGCTTAAAACCTTTGGGGTGTGTTGAAAGAGTAGGAGAACAAACAAAAATAAGAAAATCAGGCTTTACTCTTCCTTAAAACTGCAGAATCTCTCTTTATGGAATAACTTAATCCATAGGCAGGCCAGAGTCCTGGAGGCATTGAGTAGTGGTGCAGATTTCTTAAAATTTTTTCTGCATCTTCTCTACTCTCTGCAATAATTCTGAGGCTGTCTTTTGTTAAAATAACATCCCCTCTGGGCAGTTTCAGAACAATCCTATCTTCTTCAACTTCGGGCTTTGCCCTCATTAAAAGAGCCTTCAAATCCTCATAGGCATCCTTTGTGATTTTTTGTTCAAGAACTCCATTCTTTTTCTTCTTTGATTTAAATATATTCATGAGCCAAAAACTACTCGAGCCTTCATCATCCATTGTTTAACTCTACCCCCGCTTTGTTCTCAATACCTTTATAG
>JALTMZ010000118.1 GCA_027001105.1 Thermococcus sp. | reverse complement strand
CAACTATGTGGGGCTTCTCAATTATGTAATCCCTGACCTTCACTCCATAGTAGAGCTCAACTTTTACATCCTCAGGACTCAGATTTCCAAGGTTTATAACAACTTCCATTGCCTTAGCGTCCTCTGTAATTATCTTTTCAATGCTTACATTCCCCCAATTTTCAA
This sequence comes from Thermococcus sp., assembly GCA_027001105.1. Taxonomy (GTDB): domain Archaea; phylum Methanobacteriota_B; class Thermococci; order Thermococcales; family Thermococcaceae; genus Thermococcus_B. The sequence goes on along the minus strand of JALTMZ010000118.1, from coordinate 4,752 downwards.
GCACTTTCTTTTTCCAAGCTGCTATTTCTCTTGCCCAGCGGAAGTTATCTCTCACAAGCCAGATTCCATGCTCCATAGCCTTTGTATAGAATTTCGTCATGTACTCCTTGACCATCCTGTGAGTGCTGAACCTTGGCGCTATGCTCTTTATGCTCTCCTTCATCATGCTTATCCAAGCTTCTTTGTTCTCATAATAAAGGGGAATTACTTCATTTTCGAGAATATCATATAAACTCTGGGCATCCCTTATATCGTCCTCTTCGGTCTCTGGTTCTGTTGTCTCCTCCCCTATAACCCAGCCGTTTCTTCCATTGTAGCCCTCAACCCACCATCCATCGTAGATGCTTAAATTAAGGACGCCGTTAAGTCCGGCCTTCATGCCACTCGTTCCACTTGCCTCAAGGGGTCTCCTTGGATTGTTGAGCCACACATCAACGCCAGCAACCATTAAACGGGCAGAACCCATGTCATAGTTTTCTATAATGATTATTTTACCTTTAAACTCGGGCATTTGGGAAACTTCGTAAACTTTCTTCAAGAATTCCTTTCCGGCTTCGTCCCTTGGATGGGCTTTTCCTGCAAAGATTAGATACACAGGCATCTCTGGATTGTTCATTATCTTCCTTAAGCGCTCAAGATCGCTCAAAATTAGAGTTGCCCTCTTATATGTTGCAAATCTCCTCGCAAATCCTATTATCAAAGCATTTTCATCAATTTCTGGAATTGGCTCCTCAATACCCAAACGGGCATTTCTCTCCCTGATTTTTCTCTTGATTAGTTCAATCAGTTCTCTTTTGGCTTTTAGATGCGCTTCCCAGAGCTCTTTGTCTGGAATTCTTTCGATGGCATACCAGATACCCTCCAAGTTCACATGTTCCCTCCAGACTTTGCCCATGTATCTGTCATACAAACGAGCAAGCTTTTCATGAACCCATGTTGGTGTATGAATTCCGTTTGTTATTCCCTCAATTGGGATCTCATCAATAGGGACTCCTTTCCAAAGATTAAGCCACATTTTCTTTGTAACCTCTGCATGAAGCTTACTGACGCCATTTATGAAGTTGGAGGTCTTTATAGCCAAAAGGCTCATATTAAAGTTAGGATCTTTTTCCTCAACCTTACCTAAAGCCAGAAATTTTTCCTTGGGTAGACTCTCAAAGAACTTTCTAAGCTTCTCCTCAACAAACCAGACTGGAAAAACATCATGTCCAGCAGGAACAGGCGTATGGGTTGTGAAAACACTCGTTCCTCTAACGACTTCTAATGCCTCCTCAAAGCTTAATCCCTCCTCCATATACCATACAATCCTTTCAAAGTTTGCAAAAGCCGGATGGCCTTCATTTAAATGTATGACCCCAGGTTCAATTTTAAGAGCTTTTAAAAGCCTCATTCCTCCAATCCCAAGCAGAATTTCCTGTTTAATTCTTTTGTCAAGCTCAGCATTGTAAAGGTAGTCACATATTCTCCTGTCGTCCTCCTCATTCTGTTCTACATCGGTGTCAAGCAGATACAGCTTGATCCTCCCAACGTTTACCTCAAACACCCTTGCATATACCTCTCTATCCTCAATTGGAACTGAAATTAGGAGTGGTTCCCCATTCTCCTTGAGAATCTGCTTTATGGGCATTTCTTTTGGATCATAACTTGGAAACTCCTCGATTTGTCTGCCGTTTTCATCTATTTTCTGCTTGAAATAGCCATGCTTATAGAGAAGACCCACTGCAATAAGGGGCAAACCCAGATCGCTTGCCGTCTTTATATGATCCCCGGCAAGAATACCAAGACCACCAGAATAAATGGGCAGACTTTTTCCGATACCATATTCCATGCACAGATACACTATCGGCTTGTCCCACTTTGGATAATTAATAGAGAACCAAGTGTTCTTCTCACTCATGTATCTTTCAAAATTGCTCATTACAAGTTCATATAAATCAAGAAAGAATTCATCTTTTGCAAGCTCTTTTAATCTTTCCTTGTCTACATCAAGGAGAAGCTTCACTGGATTTTTATACTCCCTCCAGTGCTCTTCATCGATATACATCCACATTTTTGTTGCTTTGTGATCCCAACTCCACCAATAGTTATAAGCAAGCTTTGCCAAGCCCCTAATATTTTCAGGAAGCTTCTCTTTAATCGTTGATTCGACCACCATTCTTCAACACCCCGTAGTTTTATACCCTCTATTACCATACTCATTGACAGTGATACATAAAAGTATTTTGGAAAAAGAAAAGCATCTGATAAAAACAAAAATTAGAAGTTATTCTTCCTCTATCCTTTCTCCTTCTTCGCCTTTTTCATTGGAAAGTTCCCTCAGCCGATCAATTCCAGAACCAACTGCTATGAGAATATCCCCCTCTTTTATCTCCTCATCCTTATTAGGGTTGTATATATACTTGCTTCCGCGTTTTATAGCTATCAACCTGACACCTATCTTCGTCGGCAATTTCAACTGTTTTAAGCTCTTGCCAATCAAAATTGACCCTTTATTGACTTTAACACGTCCAATCTCCTCTTCGACATCGTGCATTATTTTTCGTATTATAGGATGCGGCTCTACATCCCTCAAAATTAAATCTGCTATTTCATATGCTGAATCTGATATCTGTTCATTTATTGTTGCCATCTCTATAATACTTAAAAGCTTTTCTGGATCCTCTTCATTTTTTGCTGCCCTTAAAGCGAGTTTTTTTACCTTCAGAGTTAGTTCATCCATTTTTTCTTCAAGAATGTACACTTCATCAGCTATGTCCTCACTGTTATACATAACGGAAGAAAATGCCAGGTCTACCATAAGAGATGAGAGGTTCTTCATTTCAACTAAACAATCTTTAATCTCTTCAAGCTCTTTCATTGCCGACCACCCTAATGACCCCTCTCGCTATTTCCTTTAGGTGCTCAACCGAAGTATGAGTTCCTCTTCCTATGAGAACATCGTGAGGCTTTATCTTGAAATCCTTATCTGGACCAAAAATCCACCTTCTACCTCTCCTAACTGCTATAACCCAAACCCCTGTATTCGTTGCTAAGTCAAGCTCTCCAAGTGTTTTTCCAACAAGAACTGAATCTGGACTGACAACAATTTTTGCAATGACTTCTTCGCTCTCAAGAATGGCTTCTTTTATAACTGGGTGCAATTCAATGCCCTCAAGAACCATTTTTGCTAAGTCTCCAGCTGCATTGGAGATATCTTCTATAGCATTCGCCATTTGAAGAATCGAGGTAACTTTTTCAGCTTCTTTTACGTTTCTTGCTGCTAAAACAGCATGAAGTGTCATCTGGTAATTAAGTAAATCCATCCTCTCTTCCAAATCCACAACTTCCTCAGCAATTTCCTTATCCCCAAACAGAATAGAGGTATATGCCAGATCGACCATGAGTTCAGCAATGTTTTTCATCTCAATAAAGAGATCTTTAACACTTCTTGGCTGATATTCAAACTCCTCCATGTCCTCCATCCTTTATCCTCACCAAAGGTCAGTATGCATATCCCGTTTTTAGGTTTTTCCATAAAAAGGTTGAAAAAATGCTGAAAATGTTAAGCCCTCTCAAACTGGAATGGAGATATGTAATCCCCGTATTTTTTCCTTGCTTCAAGAAGTCTCTTCCTCTCCTCCTCAAGCACCCTGAAAAGAACCTCGGGAGTATCTTTGACTTTCTCACGGTAAATCCTCTCTATTCTATCAATCTTTGCTAAAAGCTCTGGAACTCTTATCATGAACTGCTTCTCATAGTCCTCTCTTTTGTATTCTTTGTTAAGTACCTGTTTGAATAAGCGCTTGAGGTCTTCATACTTAGGAATATAGCCAATTGGTGTCTCTATGGCATCAACATCCCCATGAACCCTAAGCTCCATCCATTTGAGCCAGACTGCTTTGTCAAGCTTGTCGTTCAGCCAGTTTCCGTTCTCATCTCTAAGGAAGTAGTTTACTGCAAATATCTTTGGCTTCTCTCTAAGCCTCTCTCCAAAGCGGATGTAGTTTTGTATGTACTCACCGATCGGAACCGAAAGGAAATCAAGGATCGACATTGGATTAAACTGTCTAACTCCCTCCTTGCCAAGGGTTGCAGCGGTTGTTTCACTTTCAAGTGCTGCTCCCATAGTTATTACTCCATGAGTCCAGTCAAATGCCTCTCTCACTGGAGGCCAAGTGTCTTTATCCCTTCCCCCGTAAATCATTCCGCCTATTTTAACTCCACATGGGGCATCTAAGGCTTCTTTATCAAGATTTGGGAAAGCATCAAGTCTAACTGTAAAACGTGCATTCTTGTGACTTGGTGGGATCTCGTTCCCCTCAGCATCTTTCTTCCCTTTCCACCATTTTCCACTATGATTTTCGCCTTCATCTGGGATTTCCTCTCCCATTCCCGTCCAGTAAGGCTTTCCATCCTTAATTAGGACGTTCGAGAATATTATCTCATTAGGCGAGTGGAGAACTTCCCAGATTATTGGATCGTCTTCCTTGTTTATCCCATGAATAATTCCAAAAACTCCAGCCTCAACATTTGCCCCCCTTGCCTCGCCTTTCATGTCAACTATGAATGCCAAATCATCACCGACTATGTTCTCCCATGGAAGCATAGCTGTTGAGGTTTTACCGCACATCGAAGGATAAGCTCCCGTGAAGTAGGTCTTCCTTCCCTCTGGACCGTTTACTCTCATGAGAAACATATGCTCCGAAAGCCAGCCCTCTTTAACTGCTCTCCTTATAGTCAAACGGAAGGCTAACTTCTTCAAACCGATTGTGT
>JALTMZ010000117.1:533-4928 GCA_027001105.1 Thermococcus sp. | reverse complement strand
GGAGCACATGAGCATCGTATTCCTCAGTGTTGGCAAGAACAACGGAACTGCTATAGCAATCGCCACCCTTGCCTTCGAGCCTCTTGTGGCAATTCCAGCTGCAACACTCCCAATATTTCAGATAATCTTCCTCATATTCTATTTGAAAATGGCAGAAAAAGTGAGATGCATCTTTGAGGCTTGTGGTGAAAGGAAGAGCTCTGCTATGGCCTAACAACCTCTATTTTTCCTTTTATCTTTTCAGCTCCAACTGTATTAAAGACAGTTCCATACTTTTCAGCAAGCTCTTTTGCTCTGAAAATCCTCTTTTCGTCTTCATCTGTGACAACAGTGATTTTATAAGTTATTTCCTTCAACTGCGGCTCATCTAAGTCCCGCCAGCCCTTAATTTCAACTTTGAGATCTTTAATATCAAGTCGCATCTTCTTGATGAGCCTCCCCCAGTTAACGATTAAACATCCCCCTATGGCAGATAGGAGCATCTCTGTAGGATTTGGTCCCTTATTCTCCCCATCGGTGTTCGTATCTATAAAGAAGCTGAATTCTCTAACCCTTGCCGTACTGCCTACTTTTCCATCCCACTTAAGCTCGGCTTTGTACTCAAGTTTTTTCATGATACCACCACAATAAATGGCTCAAAGAAGTTTAATAAAAATCTTTTCAATATAAATCTCACCTTTCAAAAGTCTTTTAAACCAGAATTTTTGAAGCTTGGCTCTGGTAACTTTCTTAAACTCTGCGGTTCTGTTGGGATGGCGACAAGTTCGGAATTAAAAAAGATAAAATACAGAAATCATTAAGAATCTCCGAAGTAGCTTATAGCCTCAGTGGGACATATTTTTTGACAACCTCTGCAGAATTCTACGCAATTTTCTGGCTTAGCTACCCTTGGCTTGCCTTCCAAAACTTCATAGACATCATGAGGGCAAAAATTTACACATGTTAAGCATCCAGTACATTTCTCATAGTCTATTATTGGGTACCACTTCTCTGCCACCTTCAACCCTCCTGAGTATTCGAGCTCATGGCTTCTTCTATGGCTTTGATTGCCTCTTCCGTAGTCATATTTCTAATCTCTATCCCAATAAACTTCTTATTATCAAACCCAAGCTCTTTAAAAGTCCATCCAAACATCTTTTTCTGCATAATCGGATCACATCCAGCTACGAATAGCTTTTCTATATCGCTTGCATTCTTTAGAAGCACCCTCCAGAAGTTGTCCCCGTCTGTGGCACAGAGTTGTGGGTGGAGTGCTACGAAATCAACCTTCTTTTCTCTTCTAAAATGGTTCAGGATTTCAAAGACGTTCATTTTTTGGAAAGACGGGCATGTGCCTTGGCATACACAGATTATTAAGCCCTTCATGGACATCACCATCTATATATGATAAAAAATTCATTTAAAAATATTTTCATATGGAAGTGTTTTCAACCGAAAGTTAAAGGGACAGGAACAAACAGCATAATATTCAGATAACATTTGCTACCCATGAATGGGTAGAAAGGTTTAAAAGTATTGAATATGACATACGTCATGAAGGTGTGTAATTATGAAAGCTGTAAAAATTGTTGAAGATGTTTACTGGGTTGGAATTAAGGACTGGAACAGGAGAATTTTCGATTCTCTAATTCCCCTTCCGGAAGGAACTTCCTATAATGCCTATCTGGTCGTCGGGAGTGAAAAAACCGTCCTCATAGACACTGTAAATCCCGGTTTTGAAAGGGAACTTGAGGAAAAAATAAACGAAATCACAAACGTGGCCGATATCGATTACATAGTGATGAACCACGCTGAGCCTGACCATTCAGGCGCAATCCCCTATCTGTTGAAGAGGAACAAAAAAGCCATCCTCATTGCAACCGAAAAAGGCGCGGACATGGCTAGAGCATACTACGATGTCCCCAATGAGAGGATTATGGTGGTGAAGGATGGCGACACCGTCTCGCTGGGAGAGAAGACCCTCAGGTTCATAGAGGCACCATGGCTCCACTGGCCGGAGACCATGTTCACATATCTGGTGGAGGACAAAATACTCTTTCCATGCGACTTCTTCGGTGCCCACCTTGCGGGCGGCTTCTACGACGATGACGTGCCAGACCTTCTAACGCATGCCCAGAGGTATTTCGGCGAGATAATGATGCCCTTCTCGGCCATGGCTCAGAGAGCACTCAAAAAGCTTGAGGGGCTTGAGATTGAGATAATCGCCCCGAGCCACGGCCCGATATACAGGAATCCCGCGAGGATAATCGAGGCGTATAAAAAGTGGAGCAACAGGAAGACGAAGGAGAAGGTTATCATAGCATATGTCAGCATGTGGGGGGCAAACGAGACAATGGTGAGGGAGCTCGCGGCTCTTCTCACCGCTGAGGGAATAGATGTTAAGGTCTACAACCTCGTGAGCTCGGACATAGGGGAAATCGCTAAAGACCTCGTGGACTCAAGGGTCATAGTCCTCGGTGCTCCTACAGTCCTTGGAGGAGCCCATCCCCTTGCGATCTATGCCGCATACCTCGTAAAGGCACTCAGGCCGCCCGCAAAATATGCGGTGATAATAGGCTCCTACGGGTGGCACGGGAGGAGTAAAGATTCCCTCCTTGAAGTGCTGAAGGGCTCAAATATAGAGCTCCTCGGGAGCCTTGAGGTTCGTGCGAGGCCGAAGAAGGAAGATTACAAAAAGCTCCGCAGGCTTGCGCTTCTCATCAAAGAAAAGGTTAGAGGTGATGCCGAATGACCGAACTCCTAAAAAACCGAGAATATAAGAAAGAAAAGATGAAAGAACTTTTGAAGAAAATCCACAGCGGTGAGGATGTTGAAAAGCTCAAGGAGGAGTTTAAGGAACTCTTGAGGAGCATTTCTCCTCTTGAAATACCCCTCATTGAGCAGGAGCTCGTTAAGGAGGGCATCTCGGCAAGAGACATAGCCAAGATGTGTGACATCCATGTTGAGCTCTTCAGGGAAGCAGTCGCTGGTACTGAAAAGGAAGAGATAAAGGATATCCCACCCGGACACCCCCTCCATACGCTCTATGAGGAGAACAAGGAGATAATGAAAGATGCTGAAATGCTGAATCTTTACGCAACCACCCTTGCAAACACTAAGGATGAGAAGATGAGACAGGAAATTCTTGGTGTTCTCAAAGGAATAGCCAATCAGCTCAGGGCTGTTGGTTTTACCCACTACAACAGGGAAGAGATGCTCATCTTCCCCTACCTTGAGAGGAGAGGAATTACAGCAGTTCCAACTGTTCTATGGACAAAACATGATGAGATAAGAGCAATGATAAAGCAGCTGATTGAAATATTAAACAGAGAAAACGAAATGAAGTGGGAAGAATTTGCGAGTAAAGTGAAAGAAAAAGCTTCAGAACTTTCAAGAGCTTTAGTTGACATGGTGTTCAGGGAAAACAATATACTATATCCGACATTGAAAGCCCTGCTCTCCGAAGGGGAGTGGGTTGCCATTAAGCAGCAGGAAGAGGCAATAGGCTACTACAAAGTTAAGCCCGGAGATGAGTGGAAGCCAAGAGCAAAGCCTCTTCATCCTTATGAGATTGACCCAACCCTAACAGCTGAACAGATTTTGAGCTTACCAAAGGAAGTTCAGATGGCACTGAGGGGACAGAAGCTTGAAGGAGACAGAACTAAAGTAAAGAGGGAAGGTGACTTGGAGTTAGACACCGGCTATCTCTCACCAAAAGAAATAAACGCGATTTTCAGGCATCTTCCAGTTGATATAACCTTCATAGACAAAGATGATAGGGTGAGGTTTTTCTCAGGCGGAGATAGAATATTCACAAGAACACCCTCAGTTATCGGAAGACCTGTACAGCTCTGCCATCCACCGAAAAGTGTCCATATAGTTAACAAGATTCTCAGGGCTTTTAAGGAGGGTAAAAAAGACGTCGCAGAGTTCTGGATTCAGATGGGAGGAAGATTCATACATATCCGCTATTTTGCGGTCAGAGATGAAAATGGGGAATACTTGGGAACACTTGAAGTTGTTCAAGATGTGACTGAAATCAGAAAACTTGAAGGAGAGAAAAGGCTTTTAGACTGGAGGGACTAAATGTGATTGTTGTAAAAGTGGAAGATGCTGAGAAAGTTGAGAACCCTCATGGGGTTGATGTTAAAAAGCTGATTGGTATGGAAAATGTCCATATACTTCACATAACGCTGAAGCCGGGGGAAAGACTTAAAAAGCACGCCACCCCTGTGGATGCTTTCCTGTACGTCATAAAGGGCAAAGGGATGGTTGAAGTAGGAGAGGAAAAAGAAGAGGTTAGAAAGGCAACCCTCGTTTACCTCCCCAAGGAAGTGCCCCACAGCGTTGAGAACACGGGAAGTCTGGAGATGAAGTTTCTTGTAATTAAGGTGGGATAAATGAGAGAAAAAGCAG
>JALTMZ010000117.1:0-523 GCA_027001105.1 Thermococcus sp. | reverse complement strand
GCTACAGCACCATCGGTATGGAGTTCTCCATCGAGAGAGATGCCTATATTCTGTTCTATGAGCTTTTCAAGAAGCTCAACCCGGGAGTGCAGATCGAAGACATCAGGAGCCTTTCAATGCAACTGAGGATGATAAAGGACGAGTGGGAGCTTGAGAACATAAGGAAAGCAGGAAAGATTGCGGTTAAGGGAATGGAGGTGGCGATGGAGGAGATAAAGCCCGGGAAGAGCGAGCTTGAAATCGCCGCCGAGATTTACCGTGAGCTGATGCTCAACGGGAGCGAAGACCCGAAGGTCTATGTATCCACAACGCCGAGGGCACATGCCGAGCCTTTCAGGGACGTCAAAGTTGAGAGGGGTAAGTTTGTAACCGTGGTAATCGGTGCGGACTACAACCATTATTATGCAAACCTGACGAGGAGCTTTTTCATCGGAGAGCCAGATGAGAGAGCGAAGAATGTTATTGAAGCGATGGAGGAGGTTCATAAAATCGCTTTGGAAAAGACCCGACCCGGAGTTACTTT
>JALTMZ010000116.1 GCA_027001105.1 Thermococcus sp. | reverse complement strand
AGAAAAAGCTCTTTCTGAGATAAAGGAAAGGTTAGAGAAACTTGAGAAGGATTACAGCAAAGATGAACATGAAAGAGTTAGAAAAGAGTACATTGGAAAGAGAGAGGCACTTGTAAAGGCAGAAACTGAGCTCGAAAATCTTGAAAAGAGGAAAGAGGAGCTGATTAAAAACTTAGAGAACTTAAAGAATGAAAAGGAAAACGTTAAAATTAAGAGAAAGGAGCTTGAAGACTTAAAGAAAGCCCGTGAGAGAGTTCAAAAGCTGAGAGAAAAAGTCAGAATGTTCAAGAATATTCTCAAGGAAGACGCTTTGGCAAAAGTTGGGGAATATGCAAGTGAAATCTTTGAGGAGCTGACAGAGGAGAAGTATTCGGGGATAACTGTGAAGGCTAAGGAGAATAAGGTTGTTCTTGGCGTTATTTACGATGGAAAAGAAAGAGATCTGTCATTCTTAAGTGGTGGTGAAAGGATAGCCCTTGGACTGGCATTTAGACTGGCTCTGTCTTTGTATCTGGCTGGAGAAATCTCCCTACTTATAATGGACGAGCCAACACCCTACCTTGATGACGAGAGAAGGAGGAGGCTTGTTGATATAATGGAGCGCTACCTTAGAAAAATCCCGCAGGTGATCATAGTTTCTCACGATGAGGAGCTGAAAGATGCTGCAGACAGGGTCATTAGGGTTAGACTTGAGAATGGAGTTTCAAGAGTGGAAGAGGTTGAGGTGAGCTGAATGTATCGCCTAATTTCGAAGGATCAGGCGGATAAAATTCTCAACATGCTCATCAGTGAGCTTAGAGAGGCTGAAAATGTTTTAAGTGGGAAAATTGAGTGGAAACCTCTGCCAGAAAAGAAGGAGAGCAAAGTTTATGCTGTTGATGGCAGTCAGGGTAAGGCAAGGCTAAGCGGGACGATAATCTACACCGTTGCATCCTTTGCCTTTGGTAATGGCAAAAGCGCACGTCTGGTTTACACCAATGCCATGATTTACAATCATGGAATATCCGACCAGATAATTAGGTTGCAGATGGAAACTCTTGAGAACAAGCTTGGTGCTCTGGTTGGGACTGAAGAGCACATGATTTTAATGGATGGAACCCTTACAGGTTCTTTAACAAGACCTCCAGTTTATCCGGAGAGCGTGAGGGGAATAACTACTGTAATGGAGACATTAGGGGATAAGATGCTCGAAGACCTTATTAAGGACTTCATTGATAGGCTCGATTATCATTATCATGATTTATCCAGGCGCTTAAAGGAAAAAAGAGAGCTTTACAGAGGAGTTATATTAGCAGATGATGTCATAGAGGATTATTCGGAATTTTACAGAGCAATGGAAGGCAAAGAAGTTGTCAACTATGATGGGGCATTAAAGAGGTTGAGAGATGCTCTAAGAACCAACACACCTCAAGACGAAATCATAAAAATTGCGGAGAGGCTGGAAGAGTATACTGAGCCAAAAACTCTAACTCTTGAAGATGCCAAGAACACCATCCACGTCGTTTTGGGCTATCTTGAATATCTCTACTCCCTCGAAAAGCTTCTCCAGAAGGAGCTTATATACATAGCAAAGAGCTTTTACAACAGAAAAATTACTTCAAAGTTTGGCATCAGTGCTGTTGATGTTCCATTCCTTGACGCTTATCTGCTCAAGGTTTATGGAGAAGAACTTCCAGGTTATTACGTAATTTACGACCCGGAGAAAACCGAGGAGAGAAAGAGAATAGCTCATCGTCTGCCAAGGGTTTTAAGAAAATACTTCCCAACTGTTCAGGAGTTCATAGAAAAAGGAGTCCCGTCAGCATATATCAGAACGATGAAAGGTGGAGTTATATATCTGCTTCAATCTAACCGCACAATCAACGATGAACTCATAGGAAAGCTTCTCTGGCATGAGAGCAGCGGGTATATAAGACCTCTTCAGAGGGCGCATGAAGGAGTAAAGATTGAGCAGAAGGCTTTTAAGGCGGAGCTTGAGGCACTCATGAACTACTTAAAGAGAAAAAACAAAGAGCTGAGAGTTTTCATAAAATATGGAAGGTCGCCTTTAGAGTAATTATTTTTCAATTCCCCTCCTCACCTTCACAGCCAACCCTTGCTGGAATATCTTAAGCTCTTTTCCACTGAGCAGAGTCTGTCCAGTGGCTAAAAGCTCATCGTTTTTGTTGACAACCAAAACCTCATCATATGGTCTTATGTTCTCATCCGCATCAATCACGAACTTCGCAAAGACGTTCTTTCCTTTCCTCGCGAAAGGTTCTGCATCCTCATTGACAACGACTCTCATCCTTGGATAGGGCAGAATCTTGTGAAGCCTCTTTGCTCCTTCAATTCCAAGTGTCAACAGTCCATCTTCAGCTCTAAATGTTGCCAAATGCTTGCCCTTAGCTTTTATCTGTCTTGGCATTCCTGTCTTCCTTGACAGCTCAACAAATGCATCTTTGAAAGCTTCAGCAGCTCCTTCGCCAAATTGGTATTCTGCCACGGCTTGGATGTAGAGCCTTGCCTCATTTTTCTTTGGTTTCTCAATTGTGAATTCCTCTTCTCCCTCGCTCTGAGCAAAAGGATAGCTCAAGCTCAAATACTTTGGAATCTCACCAAAGATTGGATGGCTTATAGTTTCAGGGAACTTCTGCTTAACCCTTTCAGCCCTCTGCTTAGCTCTCCAAACTATGGGTGTTCCCATTATTTCTTCGCTTACTTTAAAGAAAGCCGAGCTTTTTGTTATTGGCTCATTTTCTTCAAGGTAATCTTTGTATTCAAGCAGCCTCTTGTACGCAGAGAAAAGCTTTGGATGAGACCTCGAGCGCTCATCAACTAATCTCCAAAGTTCTCCCTCCTTTATTGCCTGCTTTACTCTGTTCAGCTCCTCTCTAATCACCCAGAGATTGTGAAATGCAAGCATCTTAACCCTTTCCTCTTTTGGCATTTCCTTAAGCTCTTGAGGCGTATAGCGGGAGCAGACTGGACAGGAGCATGGGAAGTATTCGAGCTCACTTAGATGCTTAGTCCCTTCAGGAGTTAAGTAGCGGTCATCTTTTGCATATAGGGCGTAGCTTGCTGAATCAAAGAGGTCAATTCCCATAGCAACAGCCAATGCAAATATCATCGGATGTCCAGCGCCGAAGAGATGAACGGGCCTGTCAGGTCTTAAGCCGAGCTTTGAAGCGACAACAACGTCAACTAAGTTTCTGTAACGGTAGGACTCCATCAAAGGAACAACCGCTCCGATTGGGTGAACCTCAAAGTTCATCTCGCTGAGCTTTTTTGCGGCGTAAGTTCTCAAGTCGAGATACGTTGAGCCTTGAACTGTTGCATTCATGGGAATCTGCTTTATCTCTTCAGCTTCCTTAGCTCTCTCTAAGGTTGTCCTCAGGTCTTCTTCGGCTTTCTCCCTTGAAGCGTCTGGAACTGTGGGAATGTCAAGAAAGGTCCCAATATCCACACCGATTTTATGCTGAAATTCAATGATCTCTCTGTTCGTGACTTCAACCCCTCCATAGCGCATGAGCTGGAATGAGCCGGAATCAACTTCAATTATGCCGTCGTAGTCCAAAAGCTTGTGAACTCCCATTTCAAGAGCTTTTTGTCTCAGCTCTTCATCCTTGTAAATGATGTACGAGTTTGTGATTATTATGTTGAATCCCATCTCTTTCAGTTCTTTTGGGGTTATTATGAGCTGTTTTGGATTGACCACGGGCATTATGGCTGGAGTTTCAATTTTCTTTCCATTAACTTCAAGCCTTCCAATCCTGCCAGCAGCATCTCTCGCTTTTATCTCAAACTTGAACATTTCTCAACACCAAAAGCTAATAGGGGAGGTGGTTTAAAAGGTATTCCGAAGCATTCTCTTGAAGTACTTCTTGCGATGGTTTTTGGTAATCCTGACTGTTTAAAATGGCATTAACAAGACACTAAAAATTTTGATAAACAACAAAGTCAATAAACAAGAAACCAAAGGTGCCAAAATCCATCCTTTTATGATATTTAAGGTAAGACGTTTGCTGATTTTCTGTCCCTTCAGGACTCCTAATCCAATGATCCCTCCAATGATTGCCTGGCCAGAGCTTACGGGGAGTCCTATTATGTTCGCTGATGTTACAGCTAAGGCGGAGCCAAATTGAGCTGAGAATCCCGTTAAGGGATCAAGCTGGGTCAAATTTCTTCCAATTGTCATCAGCACATCATAGCTGAAACTTAGGGCTCCAAAGAACAATGCCAGCACGAGTATAATCTTTAGTGTATTGTCCTCAATGCTGGTTGAATATTTTAAGAGGCCAACTACGTTTGAGAGTTCGTTTGCACCGAGATTGAAAGAGGCATAGGCAGAACTTAGGATTATCATCCATCTGTAGAGAATTTCAATCTCGCTGATTTTTGAAAGATAATTGAGTATTCTCCCATACATAGCAAAAATTAAGATGGACAGCACTCCTGCTGCTATTGGAGAGATTATCCAGGCTAAAGCTATTTTCAAAACGATGTCCCAGTTCACGTAAGTCTTCTGGTAAATCCCAATCCCAACGATTGCTCCTATAATAGACTGGGTAGTTGAAATCGGCAATCCCTTAATTGAAGCAAAAGTTACAGCTAAAGCAGATGCTAAAAGTGCAAAAGAAAGATAATTTCTGTCAAAATCTGGTACAATATTGCTACCCACTGTGTGGGCAACATTTGAACTGCCGAGAAATGTCCCCAAGAGAGAAAACACTCCAATCAAAAAAACTGCCCTTTTAAAGTTTAAAATCTCTGATCCTACAGCAATTCCAACAGCTTTTGCACTGTCATTGGCCCCTATGCTCCATGCCATAAAAAGTCCTGCTGCAATTATTGCCCACTCCATGCAATCACCTCTATATTCTATAGTGTTCTATATAGACTATATAGACAAGCTGTTGGGTTTTTAAGCTTTACGGCTGAGAAAAGAGGGGAAAAGTTGTGCGATTCTCGATTTTAGGAGACATAAATATCCGTGGATGTGCAATGCTAAGTAGAACACTGCCCAGAACCATAAGAATATGGGGAATATGAGAGTATTTATCATGCTTCCTCCTTCCACTAATGTCGGGATCAACATTGTTATAATCTCAAAAGCTATGAATGCCGCCAGCAGGTGCCAATTTCTATGAATCACCAAGAGAAAGGGCACAAGCACGTCAAAAAAGGCTATAATGTCGCTTAGAATTAGAAATGTCCATTCCTTCGAGAATCCTCCCCCCAAATGCATCAAATCTCCCAAAAACCATCCTCTTCTCTGATCCCAAAGCGTTTTTAATGAACTTGGCATCTTTGTGTATGCTTTGGCTTTTGGGGCATAAACTACCTTACCAAATTTTTTAATTTCTCTCGTGGTTGCATAGTCTTCAACTCTACTCTCGACAAAGCCACTTATCTTCTCCAGAGCTTCCTTTCTAAAAGCACTTATAGGACCAGGAGCCACGCTTAAGTCTTCAAGCTCCTTAGCTCTTCTGAACATTGCTATTCTCAGATGTTCAGCATCTTGGGCTCTTTCTAAAAAGGAGCTGGCTAAAACTCTAACTTGTCCACCAACACCTAAAACACTTTCATCATAGAATCGCTTTACCAACTCTTTAACCGCAGAATTGTCCAATACTGTATCTGCATCTGTTGTTACTATTATTTCTCCTTGGACTTTGGTTAATCCGAAATTTAAAGCCTTAGCCTTCCCCTCATGTTTTTTTCTAAAAACTTTTAGGCGTTCATCCTTTATGGAACTTGCAGTTTCGAACGTTTTATCTTCACTACCATCATCAACCACAATGACTTCTAAGGTTGGATAATCCTGAGAAAGTGCAGATTTTATTGAGTCTTTGATGGTTCCCTCCTCATTATATGCTGGAATGATTATGGTCACGAGTGGAGTCCATTCTTTAATTCTGTAATTCTTCAATAAGCTAATTATGTAGTTAAAGAGAAAATAGGTGTCCCACAACACTATAATTAATAGGGCAATTTCAAGCAGCATGATATCCACTGTGCTTAAAGGTTTTTAACTTTTAATTTAGAGCATCTGTTGGTGGTAAGCGATGATAATAGCAAAGCCCTGTGTGACCATGAAGGGAGTAGTGGTTCAGCTTTATTCCTGGGACAAAGAGATAAAACTCGACTTGGATAAAGTTTCAGAGTGTCTCAAGAAGAAGGGAATAGAGATAAAGAAGCTGATTCCAAACATGCTTCTGATAGCTGTCATGAACGGATTTGAAACAAGCATATACCCCGGGGGGAAAGTGATAATCAAAGAACTTACAGATACAAAGAAAGGGGAAGAAATTGCCAAAACTGTTTATGATTGTGTGGATGGATAAAGTGGAAGGGCATCCTTAATCCTCTTTATGAGCTTCTCCTTCTTCTCTGATTCTTCAAGTGCTATTTCAAGAACTTGATCTATTGTCTCAACTGGGATTATCTCTATCTTTTCAGCCTTATCTGGACTCAGGAAAACATCCTTCTCATTCGCCTTTGGAATTATTACTTTCTTTATCCCCGCTTCAATCGCTGCCTCGATCTTCGGAGTTACACCACCAACGGGTAACACTTCACCTCTAACACTTAAAGACCCTGTCATTGCTACACTCTGCTTGACTGGAACTTCTTCTAAGGCTGATATAACAGCTGTTGCAACGCTTATGCTTGCAGAATCGCCTTCAACACCTTCATAAGTTTGCAGGAACTGAACGTGGATATCGTAGTTGCTTATGTCTTCGCCTTTGTAGCGTTTTATGATGGCAGAGACATTTTGAACAGCTTCCTTTGCAATTTCACCAAGCTTACCGGTAACTATTATCTTACCTTCCTCCCTGCTTGCTGCGGGGGCAACAACAGCTTCAATTGGCAGCACAATGCCGCTCTGTTCCCCGATGACGGCTAAGCCGTTCACTCTACCAATCTCGCCGCCTTCTACTTTGATAACCTGATACTCCTTCTTCCTCTCAATGTACCAGTCTGCAAGCTGTTTTTCAAGAGGCTTTGCAAGCTGGAGAGCCTTAAGCACGTGTTCCCTTGTTACGTATTTTGCTCCCTCTCTAATTGCTATATCTCCTGCCGCTCTAACAACACCGCCAAGATCCCTCAGCCTTAAGGTTAAATGTCCTTTTCTCCCGGCTCTCTTCTGGGCTTCTCTAACTATCTCTTCAACGGCATCTTTAGTAAAGTGGGGAATTTTTCCATCTTTCTTCACTTCTTGGGCTACAAACTGGACTAATTTTTTCCTGTTTTCTAAGGTGTCGGGCATTGTAGTCCTCATATATATCTCATAACCGTAACCCCTAATTCTCGATCTCAATGCGGGATGCATTTTTTCGACTGTGTCGAGATTTCCTGCGGCGACCAGTACAAAGTCACATGGCACCGGTTCTGTCCTAACCATTGCACCACTCGAAAGCTCACTCTGACCAGTTATTGGGAATTTCTTTTCTTGCATTGCCGTCAAAAGGCTCTGCTGCATCTTTATGCTGAGAGTTGCAATCTCATCTATAAACAGAACCCCTTTATGAGCGCGGTGTATCATTCCTGGCTCTACCCTCTCATGAGCTGGTGTTCCTAATCCACCGCTCTGGAAAGGATCATGTCTAACATCTCCAAGCAATGCACCAGCATGTGCGCCGGTGGCATCTACAAATGGTGCCTTTCTCTTTCCGCAGTTATCAACAAGGAGCTTGGGCACAAGAACTTGATTCTTAAGTCTCAAGTTGGAAATCGCCATTATTGAAATTATTACCACAAAGAGACCCATCAAGAGTGTTTGAGGGCTGGGATCCATCAAAACTGCTATCATAACCACAAACAATACAAAAAGCAGGAGATAGGACTTAATGCTCTCTTGACTCTTAGCTTTTTCCCTGTATCTCTCCACTATCCTTTTTCCTTGACACGCTGGGACTGTCTTAATGCGAGGCATGTTTTCATCTTCAGGATTTGGAAATACCAAGATGTCCTCCAATTCTTCTGTCGGCAAAAGCTCAGCCATTGCTTGTCCAAGCATCGACTTTCCGGTTCCCGGCTCACCTATTAAAAGAACGTGCCTCTTCTGTCTTGCCGCGGTTTTTATAACCTCAACAGCATGCTCTTGACCAATAACCTGATCAATAAGCTTATCCGGAACTTTAATCTCCTCAGTAGTTTGAAACTCAATTCCAAGATCAAGTCTCTCCTCATATTCCTGAGACGGCTCAATCTTAGCTTCTTTCTTTTCCTCCTCGCTCATTCTTAATACCCCTAATTCTCGCTTTCATGAATGGTTAAACTGGGCCAATCTTATAAACTTTTTTTATGAGGTTAGGAAAAGCTAAAATATAGGGTACTACAAAAAAGTGAAGGTGGTGGAAATGAAGATTGAGGAGCACGTAATGTTTACAGCCAAACATAAAAATTGGAAGGTGGGAGACAAGCTTCTGGTAATGAGAGATGAAAACATTGCACACTTTCTGGCAAGCATCTCCAACACCGTAAATATGAAGATTTCGGAGTATCTAATTGATGTAATTGATGTGGCTGCGGTTATGTCACTGGCTGAGGATTTTGCAAAGGGGGAGCTGTGGGAGGTTGTTAAGGTTCTGAAATCCCCAAAAACTTCAAGAAAGATTGGAAAAATGGTGTTTGAAAGTGATAAAAAGCTCAAGAAACAGTTAGTAGATGTTGCGAAGGCATTGCTTGCCAGGGAAACTCTTTCAAGAATGTTGAGCGTATATTACCCCGAGGATCCAATAATGGAACTTAAAATAATGCTGCCATATAAAGAGGATCACATAAACTTTACAGCTAAACATGGGAGCTGGATAGTTGTAAAGAGGCTTATTATAGACGAAAAAACCGAGCTTGCTGATGTCGCAAGGCTTTTGGCAAGCATAAATGAAACTATTACATCAAAGCTACCAATCTATGCAAAAATAGATTTAAAAGGCATTGATGAATGGTTTGCTGGAATCAAAAAGGCAAAAAGTGATGTGGAGATAAAAACTGTCGTTGACAAATACCTTCACTTCCCTGCCCACAGATATGCACCTTCAGAATTTGAAAAGCATGCCAAGATCTATGCCTTGAGAAAAATGCTTGAAAAAGTTGGGCTTAGCCTTGATGTTCCAGCAAAACCTCTTGAAAAGTATTTGGAGAAAAAAGGTTGAAGCTGTGGATGATGATGCCGAGGACACCCGAGCAGGGGCAATGAGGACTCTTCGCTTCGCTGACTCCTTATTTTATTCACCACAAAATTTTTGGTAGTAAAATGCTATTATTAATCTGAGGTGAGACAGATGAAGAAAGTCATGATTTTTACTGAAAATGCACCTAAACCAATAGGGCCGTACAGTCAGGCTATCCTTGTCGAAAATCCCGGTAAATTCTTGGCGATTTCTGGACAAATCCCTATTGATCCAGAAAGTGGTGAGATTGTAAAAGGAGATATAAGAGAACAAGCAAGACAGGCAATTGAGAATCTCATTGCAATACTCGAAGCAGCAGGAGCCACGGTTGATGATGTAGTTAAAGTCACAGTGTATCTAAGAGATATGGGAGATTTTGAAGAGTTCAATAAAGTTTATGAGGAATATTTTGGACATTCAAAGCCTGCAAGAGCTGTCGTTGAGGTGTCAAATCTTCCAAAAGGTGTAAAGGTAGAAATTGAAGCAATTGCCATATTTGAGTGAAGCAGAAATTCTTATAATCCTCTTTAATTATCTCTATTTTGTGGTTAAAATGGAGCTGAGTCCAAGTGTACTGGTCTTGCTGTTTCTTGAGGATTTTGCAAGAGAGACAAACTCGATAAGAAAAGGGGTTAAATATTTTGAATGGCAGAAAAGATACAATGCTTATGACGTTGCTTATTCCATAGTTGGAGCAACATTGGCTAAGCTTGTAAAAGATGGTTACATCCAACTGGAGCTTAAAAAAGGACTGTTGGGTAAAAAGGTGCTCTTAACCAGAATAAAGTCAATTCCCAAAAAATACGGTGTTGTTGTGGAAGGGATAAACAGCATGCAGGCATATAAACCAGTCCCCTTAAGGTCAGCTTTATTTCTGTCGTTCCCTGTATCAAGGTTCCCCGCGGCATTCCTTGGGACTTATATTCTACGAAAAGAGCTTAAAGATCAAGATGAACTGAAGCTTAGAGAGGATCCAGAGGTGATCAAGAAAAAAGAAGAGCTAAAAGCTATTTTTGAGAGCTTTAAAATGCAGAACGAGGAGCTCTGGAAAGGAATTATAAAAGAAGTTGACAAAGCATGTGATTTGGTTAAAGGAAAAGAGGGGATTACCTTGTACACTCCTCTTGACATGCTGAGGGAGAAAAATGAAAGTAAAGATTAGAAGAGAGCTCTTTGATTATCTCCTTCAGCTTGCAAGAGACTTTTATCCAAATGAGTTTGGAGGCTTTTTGAGGGAAATAGATGGTATATTTGAGGAAGTGTTAATTATACCCAAAGGGCACTTCGGAAAGCGCTCGATATTTTTTGATCCATGGCTTTTGCCCCATGATGAAAACATAAAAGGAACGGTACATTCCCATCCCACTCCCTATGGGAGACCTTCAAAAGCGGATCTGCATTTCTTTTCTAAATTTGGTGGAATTCATATAATAATAGCATATCCGTTTGAAAAATGGAGCGTAAAAGCATACACAAGCGATGGAAAGGAAGTAAAAATAGAAATTGTCGATTAGTCACTTCTTTTCCTGTCTAACTGGGTATGGCATGAATTCAACTGTTCCTCTCTGTTTCATTGGCTGCGGATAAAGTTGCATTAACTCATAAACTTCCTCTGGAACATCAGTGCTTACATGAAGACCAAGTTTTTGTGCCTCTTCAACGGTTATTGGATAATCATGAGTCCATCTGCCTTCTGTGAGTATTTGGGCAAGCTCTTTGGCTTTTTCTTCACCATATTTGTCTTTAAGCAATTCATAAACAAAGTTCCTAACTTGGTTGATAGCCTTTTCCGCAACATCAGCCAAAATTAGGGTTTGATCATCGACTTTTTCTGGACCTTTCTTTTCAACTGCCCTAACTATGCTTGGGGCTGGATATTGTCCGAGTTGTGGATCAACAGGTCCAAGAACCGCATGAGGATCCATTATTATCTTGTCTGCTGCAAGGGCTATTAAAGTTCCACCGCTCATTGCATAGTGGGGGATAATGACTCTGGTTTCTGCTGGGTGATCCTTCAGTGCTTTTGCTATCTGTGTTGCAGCTAAAACCAACCCTCCAGGAGTGTGAATAATTAGGTCAATTGGTTTATCTTTTGGAGCCATTCTTATAGCCCTTAAAATTTCCTCACTGTCCTCAATGCTGATAAACTTGTAGAAGGGTATTCCAAATAGACCAATGCTTTCTTGTCTGTGGATCATTGTTATTACAGTTGAGTTCCTCTTTCTGGATAGTTTTTGAAGGAGCTTCGCTCTCATAAGCTGGAGTTGTCTGTACTGCATCTGGGGCCAGAGTAGCAGATACAGGAAAAACAGCCACCAGATAAGTGATCCCAAAAATCCGCTTAATGGGTCCAAATTATCACCTCCCCCTGTTTTGCGACCCCTCTAATTTTAGTATACTAACAAAAAGTTTTTAATAATTTTGGTAACTAAACAAATTAAGCAAAAAGAATTTCACATGAAATTTTATAAAGGAGTTATGAGAATAATCTGTACGTGGGTGATGCAATGTGAAGATTCGAGATCTTATCGAAAAGTTGAATGAAAAGCAGAAAAGAACAGTGAAAAGATGTCTTCAAAGCTGTGAAATAATAGATCTTGATGAAGATGTTGGCATCGAAACCAATGAAGAGCTTTTAAGATTCCTGAAGCTGATTTCAAACCCAATTCGATATAAAATTCTCAAAATGGTTAAAAACAGATGGATGTGTGTTTGTTTGATCTCACAGGCTCTTGAAGAGGATCAAACTCTTATAAGCCACCACCTCCGCTCTCTTAAGGATATGAACCTCGTTTATGAGAGAAGGGAAGGAAAATTAAAGTTCTACAGAACGAATTTAGAAGAAGTCAGAAAGTACATTAAGCTCTTAGAGGCAGAGTTTAGCTGATTTTCAATATTTTCTTGGTGATTTATCATGAACAAGCTGCAAAAAGAGGTTGATAAGTTAATTCAGGAGCTTGGTGGGTACTGGGCACCATTTGAGATGCTTGCAGCACTTGTTGAGGAATTAGGAGAGCTCTCTGAAGAAATGCTCAAGTTTGAGAATGTAAAGGGAAATGGAAAAATGGAGAACCTGAAAGAGGAAATTGGAGACGTGCTGTTCGCTTTATTGTGCATAGCGAATTATTATGGTGTAGACGCTGAAAATGCTCTCCTTGCATCTATATCAAAATATCGGAATCGCGATAAATTGGATGGCAATGACAATTCTTAACTACTTTGAATTGTGTATTCCAAACTACTCTCCTAATCCCATCATTACCACTAATACTTTCATGTAACTTTTAGTAACTATATTGTCCTATACATTCCAAAGTGACGAGGGTTTGACGTAACAACTTGTTTCACAATGTTCTGGAGGACATTTAGTATATTGGATAAGATTCGAAACATTTTTAATAAATTGTGTATAGTATAGCATTGAGGTGTTTGCTGATGAGGGCTAAAATAGATAAGGTCGACATACAGCTTATCAACCTCTTGGCCAAAAATTCAAGACTTACATACAAAGAATTGGCAGAACAATTAAAAACAACACGACAGAGAATCTCCAGAAGATTGGATAAACTTGAAAAGATGGGGGTCATCAAGAAGTATACCATAATACCAGATTTTGACAGGTTGGGGTATGTTTATGTTATATTAGGCATTACTCTCAAACCCGCAGCCCCAGTTGATGAGATAATTGAGAGGCTGAAGGATGATCCAGACATTAAGATCATTGAAAGGGCTATTGGTTCTCACAACCTTGTGATTCATTTGGTCGCCCCTAAGGATATGAAGGATATTGAGAAGAAAATACATGAGATATCTAAGAAAATAGACGGGATCGACAAAATGGACATAACATTTATCACCGAGATCGTTAAGTTTGAGATACTTTAGCTCTTTTCCTATTCCTCTTTCGTCAATAAGCGAGGGAAAATGTAATAAAGCTTCTTATTTATCCTTCTTTGACTTTAAAATAACATTTAAAATGGTGGCACAAATGACAGGAATTTCAATGATCCAGTTCATCATGCTCATTGTATTTGGATTTGCGGCTTATGTCTTTAAAGCGCTGGATAAAATGGGCAGTGTTTCAGCTGTTTTTCTTGGAATGCTCATCCTGTATTTTGGGGGGATGTATCCTTTTCTGGCACTGGTTGTCTTCGTCGTTATGGGTGTTCTTTCTACAAGGTATAAATATTCAGATAAGCTGAAAATCGGGATTGCTGAGGGAAAGAAAGGCATAAGAAGTTGGAGGAATGTTCTGGGAAACGGATTGGCAGCAGGGATATTTGTGATGTTTGAACATGTCTTTCAGCAGGATTTTCTGTGGGCAGCTACATTTGCCTCAATAGCCACAGCAAATGCGGACACTCTGGCGAGTGAGCTCGGAAAAATCCTGGGTAAAAAGCCAAGGATCATCACAAATTTAAAGCCTGCAAAGCCTGGATCTAATGGAGCCGTTTCTTTTCAGGGGGAACTCTTTGCATTCATTGGTGCATTGGCGATTGCTTTCATTGCAGCAGAGATAACCCAGTACAAATGGCAGATGCTTTTGGCAACACTGCTTGGGGGATTCATTGGGTGCAACATTGATAGCATTGTAGGGGCAACCTTAGAAAACAGGGGCATTGTTGATAATAATGGCACGAATTTTATTGCGACAATTGTTGGTGGGGTAATTGGAGGGATAATCTTTTTAGCCCTTGTGTAAAGTTTAAAATGTGATGAAAAGGCGGATTGCTGAAAGATGATGACGACCTTAGGGGCTGATCATTCCCTTCTCCTAAGCTCTTCTTCATAAATTGTCCACAGTGCTATTAATGCACCAGGGATTCCATGTTCTGTTGCAAATGTCATGTAAGGGGCCAAGTCAACAACATAATCCGCAAATCTGAAAAGTCCCCTTGGAATGCCCTCTCGCGAACCGATGAACACAACAACTTCCTTTGCGTAATACATGTCTTTCGCCAGTTTATCTTTAACCTCAGCCAGAGTATGCCCTTTGGGGTCTGTAATTATGAGCAAACGCTTGTTCCTCCTTTTGTCTCTTATCACCTGATACAGATCCCAAACATATACGGGAACTTTCTCGATTTTCCAAGGGTAGGCTTCCCTTTGAATCTGATACCTTGACTCCTGTCCGATCTTCACCCCTCTTAAAAATTCCATGAGCTCATACCCATTAATTTTTTCTTTCGGTGCTATTATTAGCTCTTTAACCTCAAATGCCTGAGCAGCTCTACCAATTTTCTCACCGAAGTTTCTGCAGGCTTTGTAATCACCCCAGTACGGCATCTGGACTATGCTGACTTTTTTGAAAAGCTTCCTTGCATCTGTCTTCTCTGGAGTGTACTTCTTCCACTCCTCTTTTCCAACAACTGAGATGTAAGCCTTATCTCCGATTATCTCAACTAAAATTGCTTTGTCTGGGAAGCTCAAATCAACTTCAGCATTTGTGAGCTCTTTTATTTTAGCCCCCAGCTGAACATTTACATCGACACTTGTGAAGTCGTGCTTTCCTCTCCTCTTAGTCTTGACGGCAAATGTTTCTCCCTCATTGATAAACTTGGCAAGATCTTCAGCGACACTTAAAATATCTTCAATTTTAGCAGGAACCTCATGTAAGACCTCAATAACCCTTTCAACTTCCGGGATTTCTAAAATCTTCTCTTTTGCATCTTTATCGTCAGTTTCAACTAAAATCAGTCCAGAGTACCCTTGAGGTGAAATCCAGACCTTAGCATCTTCCAAAGCTTCCTTAATGTAATTACCAGCGACACCCTCCATTCCCCTCTGAGTTTTTATTAAAAATTTCATCGCTATCACCTGATGAGAACTTGGAGAATAAGCTTAAAAGCTTTAGCAGAAGCGCTTTAAGGGAGAAATGGAAGCAGAGAAAAATCAAATCTCTGGCTCAGCAAGAACCTTAATCTTTCTGATTTCTGCTCTCTTGAGTGGATATATCTTCTTTGCTTCCTTGGCAATCTCAGAGGCCATCTTACCTGTGACAGCTTCAAGGACAAACTGTGTGAATGGTAATTCTTCAGCCTTCTTGTATATGATGTTTCTCATGATTTCCCTAATTGCTCTTTCTTGGCTTGTCTGGATTCTTCTTATTGCAATGACCATTCCCATAACTCTAAGCTTGTAGCCGTCCTTTGTTGTCACATTAAAGATACCATCAATCCTTGTTGTTCTTCTTCTAACTAAGCTTCTGATGTAGCTCCTTGCAAGCTTGTGTCCCTTGAACTTTGTGTAAGCGTTCTGTCCTTTGACGTCATAAACTTGGAAGTAAAGCTTAACGTGACCTTTCGTGAAATCGCCAGTTAGGTCTTTGAGGGTGGTCTCTATCACTCTTCCCTTAACCTTTTCAGGATCGTCTGCTGGGGTCAAACCAATCTCTTGGCTTCCAAAAAACTCAGGAGCATAAACAATATACCACTGCTTGAGCTTCCACTTATCTCTTGCAGCGGCAGCTCTTTTTCTTGGATTAGCTCTGGCCATCTTAACACCTCCTAACTTTCACAGTTTTAAACTATCTTCGGCGATCTTGATTGAAAACACCAAATCATCCAAAGCCACTATAAGGCTTTCAATCTCACCGGAGTATTTAACTTTTGTTATGACCTTACAATCTTCCCAATAAGTTTTAACCTTTAAATTTTTTGGAAGGTTTAAATTATCAACATCAACGGCTCTCGCTATTGCTTCAGCAGTCTTTTCGTCGTCGTACTGCCAGATTATTTCTGCATTTGCTTTAATTTCCATTTGTCTGCTCCTCCAACGCTTTGTTTATAAGCTCTGCAAATTCCTCCAGTTTGTCCTTTGGAAATCTAATGCCAGCGGCTATTGCATGACCTCCCCCTTCTCCGCCAATAATCTCTGCAACTTTTCTCAAAGCCTCTCCAAGATGATACCCCTTGGCTAACGCTCTTTCGGTAGTTCTTGCTGAGCCTTTAATGAGGCTTTCATCTTCCTCACTGTCCGCCAAAATAATCACCGGCTTTTCTGGGTTTGCAAGTCTTGAACTTATTGCAATGTTTGCTGCTATGCCCACGAGAGTATCTTTGATGTTTTTACCCGCGTAAAAGACGTAGACATTTTCCTTTTCAATAACAGCGCTGTTCCAGTTTTGTATTAAATATCTCCTCGCCTCAATCTGCTCTTTCTTGTACTCATCGACCAGCTTTAGTGCGGCTTTAAATGCATTTTCATCCCCTAAGCATATTGCCACTCCAAGGGTGCCTGCGTTTAATCTTCCAGTTGCATTGAGCAGAGTAGCGAATTCTCTTGCCTCGTGTCTTGGGTCCCCTTCCTTGTAGGACTTTATTAGGACTACATCGCCGATTATTCTGTCAATCACTTCTTTCCCAGCCCCGTGTTTGATCAGATGAATCACAATTAAATCGTTGAACCTCTTCTTTTCTTCCTCTCTAAGCTGCCAGTAGTACATATCTGGGTCAAATCCCTTAGCCCTGAGAAATTCAATGGCTTTTCTCTCGTCTCCGGTAATTTCTGGAATCTCTGGATTGGTGGCATAAGCGAGCATTTGGTAGAGCTTTCTCGTCTCCCTTCCGTAAAGCCTAATCTCCTTCCTTATTTCAATCAAGTCGAGTTCTTTTGCATCCTCTATTATGTCCAAGTTCATACCATGGAACTGCCCATCTACCTCCTGCATATCCCCAACGGCACCAACTAAGGCCAAATAGCTTAAATCCTTGTTTTTCTCGTTAATCTCTTTTGCAACAAAATAAGCAACACCAGAACCGCTTAGATCTCTAACGCTGTCGGCTCCAAATTGTGTTGGGTTAACTAAGATGTGGTTGTCGTTCTTAATCTCTCCATCCTCTGGTGGATGATGATCAGCTATAACAACACTTGCATCACTGAGGTATTTCTCAATGAGCTTTATTGATCCACTGCCCAAATCACTGAAAACGTAAATCTTCTGCTTTTCATTTGCGAGCTCATTGATTAAATCTTCACTAAGCTGCTTAACAATGCTTAAATGAAAGTTCCCGCCTTCTCGGGCAATTGCTTTTGCAAGAATAGCACCAGCAGTTATTCCATCGGCATCTCTGTGGGAAATGATGCGTATAGTGTGCCCTAACTCGATGTGCATTTTTATTAGTTCGGCACCTTCCC